>JBDRGH010000336.1:0-5089 GCA_043818015.1 Pseudomonadota bacterium | reverse complement strand
TCAGAATGAGCAAGTATCGGGATTGGCTGATGGAGCACATCGAATCCCATCCCGGTTTTATTCGCCCCGAAAGGTATAGGAATGAGGTATTGGCCTTCTTACGAGATCCTTTAGAAGACTTATGTATTTCTCGTCCGAAATCAAGGCTGGATTGGGGGATAACTATACCTTTTGATAGAGACTATGTCACGTATGTCTGGTTCGATGCCCTCATCAATTATCTGAGCGCTGTTGATTATCCCGATGGGGAGCTCTATCATAAATTCTGGCCATCAGTTCAACACCTGATCGCGAAGGATATATTAAAACCCCATGGCATATACTGGCCAACTATGTTAAAGGCTGCCGGCATTGAACCGTATCAGCACTTGAATGTTCACGGCTACTGGAACATTGACGAAAGCAAGATATCCAAAAGCCTGGGCAATATAGTCAAACCTCTCAGTCTGAAGGACAAGTATGGTCTGGATGCCTTCCGCTATTTTCTCTTGCGAGAGATGGTATTTGGCTTGGACGCCAATTTTACCGAGAGTGCCTTAGTCAATAGACTGAACTCCGATTTGGCAAACGATTTAGGGAACCTGGTCAGTCGAAGCCTAGCTATGGCCATCAAGTACTTCAAGGGGGTTCTTCAAAGACCGGGGAGATTCACGGAGATTGATGAGAGATTGAGAGATGATGCTTCAAGGACTGTCAAAGATGCAATTACACAGATGCATGACCTCTCCTTTCATCGAGCATTAAGTGCTATTTGGGGATTCATAGCCTCGGTAAATAAATACATAGATGAAACTTCTCCGTGGGCGTTGGCAAAGAAAGTAGATCAGAAGGAGAGGTTGGGCACTGTATTATGTAATGTAGCGGAAGCCTTAAGGATTATTACCGTCCTTCTTCTTCCCTTTATTCCGGCAACTGCTGAGAAGATATGGTCTTCTTTGGGAATAAAGGAGGATTTACACGCTCAGAGATTAGAGAACCTAAGTGAGTGGGGGAAAATAGGAGAAGGGGCCATTCTCTCAAAGATTGACCCGATCTTTCCCCGGGTTACCAAGTGAAATGAAAGAGATACCGAACACCTGTATAGAATTCGAGACCGGGAAGCAACCAGAAGCGCAAGAACAGGCCGGAGTCACGTTTAAGTATATATCCAGATATTTCTCAACAGATAAACGGGCAGAGGCGCCCCGCAACCAGGAGAGTTATTTTTCCAACAAACTGAGATATAGAAGAGATCCCAATGGGAGGCTCGACAAGCTCAGAACAGTAACTATTATTGGTGTGAGCGGTGCAATGGGAAGTGAGATTCTCAAACGTATGCTCACCGAGGAGGTGTTACCGGCTTGCGAGAAGATACAGCTATTTCGAAGACCGGAGACGGCTTCTCAAGGGAAGGATAAGAACTTCTATTATGCCTTGATAGAAAAGTTAAAAGACGGGATGGGTGGCGTCCTGCCCCATGTCGAATTAATCGATTCTTATAGCCGAGTCGACGGAGAGCTTCTCATAATGTGTGCGGGGAAAACAATCTCAAAAGATGCCAGTAGGGCTTCTGATAGGACAACCCTTAGGCATGAGAACAAGGCTATCTTTGAGAATTGTGCCAGGTCTATTAAAGAGAATCCGTTTCAGCCCCCGGAACTGGTTATAGTGGTGAGCAATCCAAATGAGCTCAGTACCTCCATTTTTTCCAAGTATTTTAAAAGGGTAGTTGCCATAGGACCGGTATTGGACTCTCTGCGGTTTCAAAGGGAAATCAGGGACGAACTGAGTCTATCAGCGGAAATCTCTATTGATGGTTTAGTTGGGGGCAATCATGAACTGAGAGGTATGGTCCTCTATAAGAGTTTACTCCGAATAGACGGTGAAAGACCGCCTGCCCAGGTACTCGGGAAGGTGTACCCTCCTGTTAACGAATATCTGGACAGCGGTAAGGTATATGAAAGGGCATACGAGATGCTTCAAAGGGGAGACGAAGGAGTCTTCAAGTATATCAATAGCCACCCTATAGCGATAAGGGTCGCTGTTAAACCCCTCATTGAATATTACTGTGGTGGGAAAGCGGATTTTCCTCTCGGGGTTGCTGCAACAAGCACGATTAAAGCATTCCAGGACAATACCTGCACCATTGTGACGCTGACTAAGAGGACTCGAATCGGGGAAAGTGAGGTATGTATTGGAGTACCTCTCTTCATAAGTAAGAACGGCGTAGAAGAAATAGAGTTGGATTCAATCGACAATTTTAGAGAATATAAAGATGACGAGCAGTTGCTAGAAGCCGTAAAGATCTTCAGAACTGAATATTCTTCCGACTCCTGACTTCTGACTCCTGGCTAGTCCCATTCACACCTCCCTTTTTCTGCTCATCAAAGGCCCTAAAAACGAGACACCCATTTACACCTCCGAAACCGAAGGAATTAGAAAGGGCATGGGTAATCTTCTTTTCGCGCGCCTCATTGGGAACGTAATCTAAATCGCAGTCCGGATCTGGATTTTCATAATTTATAGTGGGAGGAATTACAGCATGATAAAGCGACAGAGCTGTAAAAAGGGCCTCTATTCCGCCACTTGCACCCATCAGGTGACCTACCATAGATTTATTCGAACTGATGGGGACATTGTACGCATGCTCTCGGAACAGCTTCTTGATAGCCATAGTCTCTACCCGGTCATTTGCTTTGGTAGACGTTCCATGGGCATTTATATAGTCCACTTCAGATGGCATCATACCCGCATCATCAAGGGCATTCTTCATACACAAAACCGGTCCACCAGCGTCCGGAGATGGAGCCATGATATGAAAAGCATCCATAGAACGGCCATACCCAATTATCTCCGCATATATACGGGCGTTTCTATTCATGGCGTGGTTCAATTCTTCTAATACAAGGATCGCAGATCCTTCACTCATTACAAATCCGTCTCTGTCTCGATCAAAGGGTCTACTTGCCGCAGAAGGTTCATCATTTCTCCTCGAAAGCGTGTTCGCGTTACAAAGTCCTGCCAGTATTACGGGAATTGTCAGAGACTCGGCCCCACCAGCGAATACCACATCCGCTTCTCCCCACTGTATTATTCTAAAGGCGTCTCCGATTGAAATTGTTGACGCAGCACAGGCATCTGATGAAGAACAGACAGGGCCCTTAGCCTTCAGATGAATAGATACCTGACCGGACGCCATACTTGGTATACCGGAAGCAACGACTACAGGAGAGACCTTCTTGTAACCATGTTTGTTCAAGATTTCTATATTCTTCTCCAACACCGGTAGTCCGCCCCAGGTGCTCGCAATATAGACCCCTGTACGATGGGGATTAAGCTTCTCCAGGGTCAGTTTAGCGTCATCCGCCGCCATGAAACTCGCTGAAACGGCATATTGCATAAAGACATCCGTCCGTTTTATTGCTTTGGCATCCATGTAGTCAAAAGGGTCAAAGGCGTCTACCTCTCCTCCGATCTGGCAGGGAAAGGGAGATGGATCAAAATGGGTAATCCTCGAAATGCCCGATTCTCCTCTAATCAAACGTCCCCAGTTTTCTCCTAGTCCGATGCCGAGAGGGCTAATCACCCCTAACCCGGTAACCACCACTCGACTCTTCACTCCGATATACCTCCACTATGAAATTAGCTCCAAGACGTCACAAGCGTGCAAAGAGATCTTTCTTGAAAGTTCTGGGTCCAAAAACCACAAAATAGTATAAACGGTTGGGGTCAAGAAAGTCAAAATAAATATGAGGACTTGACTTTGTTGCCATGATTTTTTAGGATGAGTTTGCTCAGGATTGAAGCTACGATCGAAAAAAAGAGGAATAAATAGAAGGGGGTTAAGACTTGGAAGATGGACGACGATCTTCATTTCGGCGAACCGGTTAGGATCCCCATAGAAGACTCGATAGATCTTCACACATTCTCACCGAGGGACATACCATCATTATTGGAAGAATACTTGAACGAATGTCTCAGGCATGGGATCTTTCAGGTACGGATCATCCACGGTAAAGGGACGGGTGCTCAAAGAAAAATAGTTGAGTCGTTCTTAACGAAAAACCCCCTAATTCATTCCTTTTTCCAGGCACCTCCAGAGGCAGGCGGTTGGGGGGCTACGATAGCTGTTTTGAAGGGTAAAAATAAAGCACGGTAACCAACTAAAAGGTAAGTCACTAATATGGTTCTTCCCCCATTTACTACGAAAATAAAACCTCTCATGTACAAGTTATTTTCATGCTTCGTGGTGCCCCACGGGGTATGAGGGTTTAGTTGGCGAAAAGGGTTCGGGGATTCAAGGATTCAAGGGGTCAAGTGTTTGTTTTTGAATCCTCTTAATCCATCAACTAATTTGGAGATGATCCAATATATATATCATCACTCCCTGGAAGAGAAAGCAACACTTTCTTGTGGGAGAAAATGGTGTCGCGAAAAAGGAAACCGATTTATTTTTCTTGGAGACTAGGCATTCTGAAAAACCAGTTGAATACTATGGGAAAGAAGCCCATCAGTTCACCAAGACAGGTGAATTAAAACACTCTCAGATTAGATCTCAACTACAACCAGAAAAAGAGATTGGATGGGCTAAAGGACCTTTGTGTAAACAGCCAGAGGACACTCTGTCAACACTAGGTTGCTGCTGCACCAATGAATGAGAGGCGAATGCGTTTTGCCGAGAAAGTAAATGTTTAGTCGGGGCGCTGCTCTTTCGCAAACAACTTGGCAACAACTCGCGAATTCGATTGATACCTGCAATATTGCCGGGTAGTTAAGAATCGATGGCAAATTCTTTTGCCCGCACCTGTCACTCCATGGATTACACCTGCGCTTTCTTTCTGGGGCTTGGGGAAACTACAAAAGATAAAAAACCCATACATTTAAAAGGGTTATCAGTGATAATTGTTTCATGACAACTTTTGGCACGTATTGTGCGGAGTAATTTTTTTATATCCCCACCGTCATGCTTTTGGCCAAAATACGAAAGGGGATTACGGGGAAGCTCCAGAGACAGCTTGAGACCTTTGCATAACCTGCCAAGGCTTTGAAGAAGTCCCCTGAGAGCGAATTCATAGATTTTTTGGGGAACCCACCTTGGCGAGCGTAATGT
>JBDRGH010000335.1:0-4355 GCA_043818015.1 Pseudomonadota bacterium | reverse complement strand
GCAACATCAGTACCCGGTTTTGGTCTAAGCCAGATGCTTGCATAGTCAACTAAGTCAATTTTCCTTGGATCGACAACTATTAACCTGGCTCCTTTCTTTAAAACAGCCTTCTTGATATAGTTCGCAAAGATTGGATGATTTTCGGTGGTGTTACTTCCGGTTACCAGTATGACTTGTGATTTTAAGACATCAACGATGGGATTTGTCATTGATCCGCTACCAAATGCTGTGGCAAGACCTACCACGGTAGAGGAATGTCAAAGCCTCGCACAGTGGTCGATGTTATTTGTTCCAATAACCGCTCGCATGAACTTCTGCATGAGGTAGTTTTCTTCGTTGGTGCAGCGAGCGGAAGAAAGACACGCAATCGCATCTGCTCCATGTGACGCCTTAATCCCGTTTAGCTTTTCGGCAACCAGACCTAATGCTTCATCCCAGCTTGCCTCACGGAATTCTCCGTTCTTCTTAATGAGAGGTTTCGTAAGTCGTTCTTCATCCTGTATAAATTCATACCCAAAACGCCCCTTTACGCATAAACTGCCTTTATTGACACCGACGTCATCCGTTGTCGTTATGCTGACAATCCTATTGTTAAACACATTAATTTCAAGCTGACAACCACACCCACAATAGGCACATGTAGTCTTGACTCTATTGACCATCCAGGGACGTCCTTTGTATGCGGTTAAGTTCTCTGTCAAGGCACCGGTCGGGCAAACCATGATACACTCGCCACAGGACTCACACTTATCCTTGTTTACGGCGACTATACTCGCATCGAAACCAGAACCCTCAATATCGATTGCTCCCAATGCTTTAATCTCCCTACAGGCTGAGGCACAGCGCAGACACATTATACATCTATCTAGCCAGTACTTGATAAGAGGAGTGGCATAGGAGGCCTCACGCCGCTCTCTTTCAGCAGTATATCCCTCGCCATCTATCTCAAATTCATGGACGAGATCCTGAAGGGTGCATTCCCCGCCCTTATCACAGACAGGGCAATCAAGGGGATGCTTCACCAAGAGCAATTTGAGGGTCTCCTTTCTCATCGTTTGAAGCCGGGGGGAATTTGTGGTTACTGCGATACCCTCTACAACTGGTGTATTGCATGCTGTCATTGGATGATCCAAACCATCTATGTCCACCACACACATCCTGCACGAACCTATGGGACTTAATCTTTCATGATAACAAAGGGTCGGAATCTCAATGCCTGCAAGCTTTGCAGCCGCCAAAATTGTAGTACCGTCTTCTACTGTAACTTCTTTTCCATCGATCGTTAACCTGACCATCCTCATTCCTCTTCTTGTACGGTTTTTTTGTTGAATTAAACTGCGACCATCGCAATTCTATAACATCTCAAGCACCGGTCTGCTTCACTCATTGCCTCAAGAGGGCTGTACCCCTTTTCTACCTCATCAAAGGTTTGTTTCCTCTGATCAGGTGGAAGCATTTCCAAATGTAACCTTTTTCTCCCCCCGAGAAATCCTATCTTCTCCACGGGATCAAAAACTTGAACGTGTTCAAGTAGTTTATCAAAATAATCCTCCTCCTCCGCCTCCAATTTCTTGCCGTTTATGAAACGATCTATATTCACTGCCGCCTTTCTTCCACCTGCACACGCACGGATCAGTGTCGAAGGTCCGGTAACGCAATCGCCTGCTGAAAATATTTTTGGATCGCCTGTCTGCATCGTAAACTCATCCACGACCAAGGTGCCTCTTCTGGTCGTTTTTACCCCATCCTCACCATCCAGTAACGTGAGGTCAATAGCTTGTCCTATCGCTGGAATCAAAACATCGCACTCTATAGTAAATTCAGATCCCTCAACAGGAATGGGGCGTCTGCGTCCGCTTTCATCTGGCTCACCCAGTTCCATGCGTATACACTCAACACCGACCACCTTTCCCTTGCTCGTGAGGATTTTTATTGGATTTGTCAAATAATGAAATTTTACACCCTCTTCTTCGGCGTCTCGTATCTCAACATGGTCTGCTGGCATCTCTCTTTTTGTCCTACGATAAACAAGGTTGACATCATCTTTGCCGATTCGGAACGAAGAACGTACGCAATCGATGGCAACATTCCCGCCACCCACCACGAGCACCTTCTTCCCTTCAGGATAGGGGTCAATCCCCATATTAACTTCGTAGAGATATTGAACTCCCGGGATGAATCCCTTATATCCCTTATCCTCTCCTTCGATCCCCATTTTGGTGTTGGTTTGGGCACCGATGCCTATAAATACTCCATCATTTTCTTTTTCTATATCGGAGAGCTTGATATCCTTTCCTATCGTTGTATTATACTTTATCGTTACCCCCAACCTTTGAATTTGATCTACTTCGAAACGGAGTATATTTCTGGGCAGCCGATAATCGGGGATGCCGAGTGCTGCCATCCCCCCTGGTTCTCCAAGTCTCTCATAAATAGTGACTTTGTGTCCCATTAGTGCCAGATGATAGGCGCAGGTAAGCCCTCCCGGTCCAGCACCAATAATCGCAACCTTGCCAGTTTTATCTGAGGGGGTTTGTTCGAACGGTATCTTCCCGTTTCTTTCAAAGTTGTTATCAGCTACAAAGCGTTTCAGATATTTTATGGAGATGGGTTCGTCCAGGATCGCTCGGCGACAGTGTTCTTCACAGGGCCTTACACAAACCCTACCAACAATTCCTGGGAGAGGAAGCTTGGCTGTAATCAAGTTCAGGGATTCGTGAAATTTTCCTTCCTTTATGCATTCTACATAACCGGGAATGTCTAAATGAATGGGGCAGGCATCCATACAGGGAGCAGTGAGTTTGTATCTATAATCCCCTTCTGGAATAGGATGTTTATCCTGCACTGCTTTTTCAAAATCTTTGGCGAAATACCTGAGTGCATCCAAAAGTGGAACCGGTCCAGATTGTCCAACGTTACATTTGGAACCTTCCCGAACAACGTCAGCGATACGGGAAAGTACCTCTAGGTCCTCATTTTGACCCTTTCCGTGGCAAATTCTTGCCAGGGTATCTGCTAAAACTTTTGTGCCAACGCGACAGGTAAAACATTTGCCGCAGGATTCATTTTGTATTGCTTCTATGTAAGCCCTGCACAGATCGACAATATTAACATCTCGAGACCTCAAGACGATGCCATACCAGCCAACCACTGCTTTTATATTCTCATCCTGAGTAAAGTCAGCGGGGAGAGAAAGATTCTCAACTGCTTCGTAATTCTCAGGTTCTTTTCCCCTGTTGTCTAGAATCAAACCGCTCCACGAACTGAAAAGCATATCATTCATCGTTCACTCCAACTTACGTCTTGAATCGTTATCTCTTTCAATATCGACAAATTTCTACCTCTGTCAGTTTATAATTCTGGACGATCTTCGTTTAGATGCTTCCAAGATTCAAACTCAGCCCTAAAGATGAGAGCACGCACAAAACTATCGACCCTTACCATTATAACCTCTTTTCGTAGCTCATCTCGATAGTCTTTAGAAGGTCCGTCAAGGTCCTATTTATGGGAACTGATATCCCCAATTTTTCACCTTCATCAACAATAGCCCCATTTATGTGATCTATTTCCGTTTTCTTCCCCCTTAAGACATCCTGAAGCATTGATGAAACATTCGTTGCTGTTGCTCTACATACGTCTTCTACCTTTACTATAGGGTCTTGATACGTCAACGAAATACCGCTCGCTTTAACAACCAGTACCGCTTCTTCCACAGCAGCCCTCATGAGTTCCCTCGCCCACTTGTACTCGACCAATTCTCCATTCTTTAATCTGAGAACGGCGGTCAAGGCATTTATCCCAACATTAATCAAGAGCTTACTCCATATAAGTCCGTCAACATTGTCCGTAATCTTGGTTTCTATGCCGGCCGAGTTAAAGGTATGGGATATTCTATTGAGTCTTTCGGATACCCGGCCATCCAGTTCTCCAATGGTCGTTTCACCTCGGCCAGCGTGTCTTATATGCCCTAATCCGAGGACAGTAGCTCCTTGAGAGGTTGTCCCACCGATAACCTTGTTCTTTCCAGCAATCCGTGAGATTGCCTCGATATTACCAGAACCATTTTGCAGGGTGAGAAGGGAAGTATCTTCCCCTAGGAGTGGCAGGGCATCCTTTGTCGCTTTTTCGGTGTCATATGCCTTGACACATATGATAAGAAGATCAGCGCTACCTATGTCCCGTTGGTCGGTCGTCTGATTCACATGAATCACGTGTTCACCACTTATACCTTCTACTCTTAGACCGTCCTTGCTCAGCTTGTCTACTCTCTCCTGGTGGTTATCGAGAAGCCACACCCCTTTTTCTACTTTCGATAGGAAATAAGCGAACAGGCTTCCCATTGCCCCCGCGCCCAC
>JBDRGH010000334.1:0-5032 GCA_043818015.1 Pseudomonadota bacterium | reverse complement strand
TGAAAATTCACAAACTCACCCTTCGGGCTCAAACATGTGAATTTTCTACATTACGCTCGCCAAGGTGGGTTCCCCAAAAAATCTATGAATTCGCTCTCAGGGGACTTCTTCAAAGCCTTGGCAGGTTATGCAAAGGTCTCTAATCTGCAAGATGTCCGCGAACAAGTTTGTAAGGAGGATTCCATGAGTTGGGCCCCAGTTCTTGTAGCACTTTTTACAGGGTTCGTTTTAGGTTTAGCAGCTGCGTTCGTCCTCAGACTAATACACGTAAAGACGGGTAAGGAACTCGCAGACCAGCTTTTTCGTGAAAGCGAAGCGGAGCGGAAAGAGAATATAGATGCTGTCATCGAAAATGTGAAGAGTAGTTTTGGAGCTCTGTCGCTTGATGCGCTGTCAAAGTCCACTGAAGAGTTTCTCAAATTAGCGAAAGCGAGGCTTGAATCAGAAAGAGAAGTAAGTGCCAGGGAATTGGATGCAAAGAAAGGTCTCATAGACCTGCAATTACACCGCATGACGTCTGAACTAGAAAACGTTTCCAAGCTCATGAACGAACTTGAGAAGGACAGAGTGGAAAAGTTTGGGGAACTTGCTAATCAATTGAAAACGACAAGTGAGCAGACTGTAGCCCTTATGCAGAGCACAAACGCACTTCGCCAGGCTTTGGCAAGTACTAAGATAAGGGGTCAGTGGGGGGAGCGGATGGCAGAGGACGTCTTGCGGCTTGCCGGTTTCATCGAAGACGTGAATTATTTGAAGCAGAAAACTATCGAAGGCGCTGGCCAGCGACCCGATTTCACATTCCTCTTGCCACGGAGCCTCAAACTGAATATGGACGTCAAGTTCCCTTTAGACAATTACATGAAGTTTCTCGAAGCTAACTCAGAGTCGGAGAAGGCCAAATGTCGTAATGACTTTTTGAGAGATGTTAAAGCTAGAATCAAAGAAGTAACTACCCGTGAATACATCAATCCTGAACAGAACACGGTTGACTACGTGCTATTGTTTATTCCTAACGAACAGATTTATGCATTCATTCATGAACAAGACCGTACAATTCTGGATGATGGGATCAAAAACAAGGTAGTCCTTTGCTCCCCTGTAACCCTCTTCGCTGTCTTGGCGGTTATTCGACAGGCTGTCGATAATTTTGCCCTGGAGCAAACCTCCAACGAAATATTATCATTGTTGGGCACATTCAAGAAACAGTGGGGTGAGTTTCTTAAAAAACTAGAACGATTGGGCAAGGTTATCGGGGACGCACAGAAGGAGTACGAGGCCCTTACGACGACCCGGCGACGTCAACTCGAAAGACCTTTGAATAGGATTGAGGAGCTCCGAACACAACGTGGATTGCCGGTGGCATCGGATGAGGACGAAGGGTCTCCACTTGCGGTTGAGGAGTTTGAGGTAAAGAGTGAAGACGATGGGTAAGAACTCATTCCCGTCTCTCTTCCCTTTCCATGAAAACTGATCCTTTTGATCAGAGGGCTTCACCGGTAGTACGTTGGATTCTATAGACAACCTCTTTGTGTTCCCTGCATCCAATGACGGCTTTTACATTGTTGTAATCTATGGGGCGGTAGGGTAAGAGATATTTATTTTTGAGGTTCTCTATACGGTAAATCGACTCTTCGATCCTCGCCTCGGAGATCATCCCTTCATTTAATGCCCTGAGGGTAGATTGAATTGCTCTCTCTTGCTTTTCTAGATTGCCTCCGATGAGGACAACATCCACCCCGGCCTTTATAGCCTTTACTGTGGCCTCTTCGATTGAGTATCTGTCACCTATGGCACCCATCTCCATATCATCGCTGAGGATCAACCCCTTAAACCGAAGAGTTCTCCGTAGTAGATCTCTTAATATCTTCGGAGAGAGTGTAGCAGGCATAGAACGGTCCCATGCAGGGTAAAGGACGTGGGCGGTCATTATTGCTTCTAACCCTCCTCCTATGGCCGTTACAAAAGGTCGGAGTTCTACCTCTTTCAACCTCTTGGCGCTCTGTTTGACCGTGGGTAGTTCTCTGTGAGAATCGCGGTCCGTATCACCGTGACCGGGAAAGTGTTTGCCAGTAGCTATCACTCCATTCTCCTGGAACCCCTTTATGAGGGCAGTGCCGAGAATTGAGACCACGTACGGATTGGCCCCAAAAGACCGATCCCCTATCACCGGATTCTCAGGGTTTGTGTTTACGTCCAGAACTGGAGAAAGATTCATGTTTATTCCCACAGTCCGCAGTTCCCTGGCCACAATTCTCCCAAGATCACGGACCAGCGCGACAACCTCATGGTTCTCATATGAAAACTCTGGGTTTCTCTCTTTCTCTTTCTTCATGCCGTTGAATTCTTTCTCCAACCTTCTCCCAAAGAGCTCTGGAGGGGGGATCTCCGTGAACGGATATTTCAATCTGGAGACCCTTCCTCCTTCCTGGTCGATTGAGACAAATAGCGGCATATGTGGTGAAAGGTTCTGGAGATCGTTACATAAATTGGCCAGTTGTATGGGGTCGTTGATGTTTCGTGAAAATAGAATTACACCACCAACATCATAATGGAGAACTATTTCCTTCAGCTCTTTAGATACGTGGCAACCATCGAACCCGATCATAAACATCTGACCAACCCTATCTCTGACCAACCGCTACCTCCTCAATCCTTTCTCACATCCAGTGCATCCCTCAAGCCATCTCCGAGAAAGTTGAACCCCAGTACCACTATCATAATAGCCAACCCTGGAAATGTGGTCATGTGCGGGGCTACCAGCAGGAACTGTCTTCCCTCATTCAACATACTTCCCCAGCTTGGAGTGGGTGGTTGAGCCCCCAAGCCCAAAAAACTCAAACTTGCCTCGGCGAGGATTACTCCTGCCATTCCAAAGGTGGTCTGTACGATCAAAGGGGAGACGATATTTGGCAGAATGTGGTGCACGATTATTCTAAGGGGATTGGCTCCAAGGGCCCTAGCAGCAATTATATATTCGCGCTCTTTCACGGTGAGAATTTGACCTCTTACAATCCTGGCGTAACTAACCCATCCTGTCACGCACAGAGCGAGTATCACGTTATTGAGACTTGGCCCGAGGACTGCTGTCAGCGCAATCGCGAGAAGAATACCGGGGAATGCCAAAAGGACGTCTACGACCCTCATGAATGACTCATCTATCCAGCCACCATTGTATCCAGCCACGGAGCCTATAACTATACCTATGAAAAGCGATACGCCCACTACAGCAAGTCCTACGAAGACCGAGATTCTGGAACCATATATTATCCTGCTCAGATTGTCCCTTCCCAGTTTGTCCTGCCCAAGGGGGTGTTCACGACTTGGGGGATTTAATCCCCCTTTTAAAGTTTGTTCAAACGGATCGGAGGGGGCCAAATGAGGGGCGAAGATGGCCACGAATATCAATGCACCAATAATAAGTAATCCGACCATGGCAAGTTTGTTTCTAAGCATCGTAATAGATCAGCCTATCATTCTAATTTTATCCTGGGATCGATATACGAATATGCAACATCCGTTACGAGATTTATCAATACATAGCTGACGGATATTACCAATACGCAGCCCTGTACCAGTGGGTAATCCCTGGTATTTATGGCATGGATTAGGAGTCTCCCTATCCCAGGCCAGGAGAATATGGTCTCTGTAATAATAGCCCCGGCCAGAAGCGCACCAAACTGCAATCCGATTACCGTAACAACGGGAACCAGGGCATTTTTGAGGGCATGCTTGAGGATGACCCTTATCTCGGACAAGCCCTTGGCCCTGGCCGTAATGATATACTCTTGGTTAATTACATCGAGCATGCTTGCTCTCACCATCCGGGACAGTATGGCGGCCATCGCTGTACCCAGTGTTATGGCAGGGAGAATAAGACTGCTCAATCCCTCATCCCCTGAGATAGGAAACCAGCCCATATTAACAGAGAAAACTATCATCAGCATCGGACCTAACCAAAAGTTGGGCATCGATACTCCCAAGAGCGCAAAGAACATAGAACAGTTATCCATAAAGGAATACTGCTTCACGGCAGAAAGAATCCCAATGGGTAGAGATATTAAGAGGGCAAGTATCATAGCCGCAATGGTTAGCTTTATGGTTGCCGGGTACCTTTTGACGATCAACCTTATGACTGGCTGCTTGCTTACCAGTGAGTTGCCAAAGTCGCCCCTTACAGCACCACCCAGAAAGAGCAGGTATTGCTTCCCGAGAGGCTCGTCGAGTAGGAGCTCCTTCCTTAATCGTTCCTTGTCGGCAGCCCGGGCGTTCTCTCCCAGCATCAGATCAACCGGGTCTCCAGGGATGAGATGCACGAGGAGGAAGACCATGGTTAATAGCCCAAAAACGACCGGAAAGAACATTATCAAACGTTTTACGACAAAGACCTTCACAGCCAATTCCGTCTCTACTCAAATTTTTTAGACTTACACTTTACGTCCTGCACTTTGTTTAATTGACTAGTTCAGCCTGAAAAATTCCCTTTTCTTCTCTCTAAAACAGGTTTTTTGACCCATCTATGACTCGCTTCAGGCATTTTCAGAAACTCTCCGCCTACGGCGGATCAGACACCTGAAAATGCTTATCTTTCGCTTCGTCAAGATGGGTACCCCAAAAATCCTGTTCACCTGTCTGCGTGCCTGCCTGTGCCAGCACGGCAGACAGGCAACGCACAGGCAGATGTTCGCTCCAAAGGAAATTTTTCATTTTTCAGAACGAACTACTTAGTCTCCAACCAGACATCCTTCAACGAGGAAAAGTCCCCCGCGGGATACACCACAAAACCATGTACCGATTTGTGCATAACCGCCACATTGGTATTATACCAGAGACTCACATAGGGGAGATCCTCTACCAGTATCTTCTGGATTTTGCTGTAGATTTCCTTCCTCTTAGCGATGTCCAGTGTGACTCTACCTTCCTCAATGAGCCTGTCCACCCTCTGGTTTACATATCCTCCGCGATTTGCACCCTTGGGAGGCATGCTGGAAGAGTGGAATATGTAGTAAAGCACATCGGGATCAGTAATACCTAC
>JBDRGH010000333.1:0-6181 GCA_043818015.1 Pseudomonadota bacterium | reverse complement strand
TTCCAAAGGTGGTTAATGGCCATCTTATTGGGCATCTTTCTAACTCTATTCCTATCACCCAATATTAAGTTGCCCTCCATCGAGTACAACGTCGGGGATGTTGCCTCAAACGACATAAAATCTCCTCAAGATTTCCTTGTAGAAGACAAACAATCTACAGAACAGAGGATCAGAGAGGCGGAAGGAGCCGCAATTGCAGTTTATGACTTTGATCCGGATAAGGCTAAAGAGATTGAGCAAAAACACGCTTCAGCGTTTGCCCTCGTGAGAGATTTCTATAAGAAGATCGAGGATCAGGCTCGAGGGAAAAATGCAATTGGAACGAAAGGGCATGATGTGCCAATGAGAGAAAAGGCTCTCAAGATAGATCTGACTCCTTTTAAAGATGAGATTGATGCCAAGAGGGATCAGTTTGAGAAGATGCTCGGTATAGACACTAAGGATAGAGAGTTCAGGGTATTGGAGAAATATCTGTTTGATACGAGTATCGAGAGATATATAAATACACTGATAAGGACCCCGTTAAAGAGGGGAATAGTTGCGAATAAGGAACTTTTACATAGAGAAGGGGAGAAAGGGATTATTATAAGGAATATCAAGACAAAAGAGGAGGTGGCGGTAAAGGATGTATTGCCAATCTGGGATCTAAGAGATGCTCAGAAAGCCATCGCGGCAGATTCAACTAAGATCCTGGGTAATCTGGAGAAAGAGATAACAACAACTGTGGTCCCAATCTCTCAGAGGCTAATCGAGCCAAACTTGACCTTTAACAAGAATGAGACTGAACAAAGAAGGATCAAGATACGAGAGAATGTTAAACCAGTTTTTTATCAAGTTAAGAAGGGAGAGATAATAGTCCGAGAAGGAGAAAGGATAAAGAACGAACACCTAGTCAAACTGAAGGCATTTCAAAAGGTAAGAAAGTACGATAACTTGGTATTAACGTCACTAGGGCTCATTCTCTTGGTCGTTTTACTCAGTTATATCGTCTATCATTTTGCCCTCAAAAACTTCAAGGAGATTTCAGTTAAGAACAAGGATCTTTTGTTAATAAGTATAACGCTCGGCGCGGTTGTCATGTTGGCGAAGCTCGGCATCCTGATCTGCGAAGCAGTAAACAACAGCTTTCCCTTTCTACCTTTTGATTCCTGTCTCTATGTGATCCCCATAGCGTCCGGGGCGATGCTTATATGTACTGTATTAAACATTAGAGTCGCTTTGATTTTCGCTGTCATAGTATCGATTTTATCAGCAATACTATTCGAAAACAGACTGGAATTCTTCATATACTCTTTCATCGGCAGCGTCGTGGCTGGTCACGGAGTCATCCAGACGAGACTGAGGACAACCCTAATTAAAGCTGGGGGCTTAGTTGGTCTAGCAAATATAATAACGATACTTTCTCTTAATATGGTTAACGGATACCTCTTCACTTTTGACACCGTTTTTGATATTGCTTTTGGCTTTTTCGGTGGACTCCTCGCAGGATTTACGGTAATTGGAATTACGCCTTTGGTCGAGGCACTATTTGGCTACACTACAGATACCAAATTACTTGAGTTGGCCAACCTTGATAATCGTATATTGAGAGATCTGATAGTCCAGGCTCCAGGTACTTACCACCATAGTATAATCGTGGGAACATTGGTGGAGACAGCTGCTGAGTCCATTAATGCGAACCCACTTCTAGTTAGGGTAAGTGCTTACTACCATGATATCGGAAAGATCAAAAAGCCCTTATACTTTGTCGAAAATCAAAGGGGGACCGAGAATAAGCACGAGAAGTTAGCCCCAAGTATGAGCAGTTTAATCTTGATGTCTCATGTTAAAGATGGGGTGGAGATAGCCAGGGCGAACAGACTTGGACAGCCAATAATAGATGTCATAAAACAACATCACGGAACGAGCCTTATCACCTTTTTTTACCAGAAGGCAAAAAGTAAAGAGAATCCCGAGCTCCAGCCGGTGAACGAAGAGGACTTCAGATATCCCGGGCCAAAGCCACAGACTAAGGAAGCAGGACTTGTACTGCTTGCTGATGCTGTAGAGGCAGCATCCAAGACCCTCCCTGATCCATCTCCGTCTCGCATTCAGGGGATGGTTCAAAGGATTATCAATCATATCTTTGCAGACGGCCAGCTAAATGAATGTGAGTTGACATTGAAGGATTTGAATGAGATAGCAAGGAGCTTCAATAAGATCCTGACAGGGATATTCCACCACAGGGTAGAGTATCCAGAACCGGCCTATAAAGACGCCGCAGGAAAGAAGAAGATTGATGATACTGATAGAAAATCGACAAAAGAAGATAAAGATAGAAAAGTCGAGGACAAGAAAAACGGTGAGGAGGATCTTAAAAGGCTTGGAATGTCCTGATCGTGAAATCAGCATTCTCCTCGTTGACGATAGCCAAATAGAAAGGATGAATAAGCGGTATCTTGGAAGAATTGGCCCCACGAACGTTATCTCTTTTCCCATGGCTGAGGGGGACTTTGGTGGTATTAATCCCCACATTTTGGGTGATGTGGTTATTTCACTGGAAACCGCGAAACGGGAGGCTGAGGAGAGCGGAACCTCCCTCAACGAAATAATAGATTTTTTGCTTATTCACGGCATCCTCCATCTCCTGGGCTATAATCATGAAACGTCGGATGTCGAAGCGCGGGTTATGGAGGCAAAAGAAGAGGAAATCTTTGACGAGATAACAAGTGAAACCTAGCCTTCCTCTTTCGGCTGATTCTATCCCACCTGGGGGGGAACTTCTGGTTACTATAAAACCCCCATTCAGTTTCTCTCGACATTCTGAGTTTACCTGTTCAAGTGATAATTCTGTCGGTAGACAAGATATGGTGAGCAGATTTGATGTTTGTGAAGATGTTTATCTAATTGGTGGTCAGGAGATTTCAGCTCTGGAGGACTGCTGTGTTTATCTATTGAACGTTGGAGAATTAGTGTTGATAGACACTGGAGCCGGGAGGAGTTACCCTCTATTGGTCAGGAATATAGAGGAGATAGGCCTAAATCCAGAACTAATCTCGGCTGTTATTCTTACCCACTGCCATATAGACCACGTTGGGGGAACCCGATCGTTCCGTGAAGGCTATAATTGCAAAGTTATCGCTCATGGTTTAGACGCGGCAACGTTAGAGAATGGAGACCCTGATTTAACAGGGGCATCCTTGTATAACATCAACTTTTCGCCAGTACCGGTGGATATCAAGTTAACCCAAGCAAAAGAGATTTTAAATTTTGCTAATCAGGAGGTTGTGTGTCTCCACACACCGGGTCACACTCCGGGCTCCATATCTATATATATGGATAGGTGTGGTAAACGAGTTCTCTTTGGACAGGATATCCACGGTCCGTTTCTAAAAGGTATGGGTTCTGATCTTGAACAATGGAGAGACTCGATGGAACTATTGCTGAGTCTGGATGCGGACATCCTGTGTGAAGGACACTTTGGTGTCTACTCCCCAAAAGACGGAGTGAAAGAGTACATTGAAGGTTACTTGAAGTATTATGGCTTTGAAGGTGAAGGGTAGCATATTATTGATCTGAAGAGGAGCTAAGTATGGAACCGGAGAAGACAATAAAGGTCTTGGTCACGAAAGTTGGTCTGGATGGACATGACAGAGGAGCAAAAGTGGTTTCATCCCTTTTGAAAGAGGCGGGTATGGAAGTTGTTTACCTCGGGATGTTTCAAACCCCCGAAAATATTGTGAGAGCCGCTATAGAAGAAGATGTTGATGTGATTGGATTGAGTTGTCTATCCGGAGAACATCTCACTTTTACTCCCAAGATAATAAAATTACTCAGAGAGAAAAATTTGGATGAGTTTTTGTTCCTCGTTGGTGGGGTGATACCAATCGAAGATATACCGGTACTCAAAGGGATGGGGGTAAATGAAGTATTTACCGCTGGAACCCTGACTGGAGAAATAGTGGAGTATATTAAAGCCAATCTAACTCGTTCAGACTGAAACATTTCCTTTTTGGTCATCGAACAATCAATTGACAAGAAGGAACTTCTAGCTATCCGGCACTGATATCAAAAAACGAAGGGGTGTACATGCAATGGAAGAAAATTCAAATCTAGAGCTACTCATTGAACAAGTGGCCGAATTAATTGTTAAATCCAAGAGAATCGTCGTTTTCACCGGGGCTGGTGTCAGTACCGAGTCTGGTATTCCTGACTTCAGAAGCCCTGGTGGCATTTGGACAAAGTATGACCCAGAAGATTTCACTTACCAAAAATTTGTTAGCAGCAAAGAAGCGAGGCAGAAGATGTATGGGATGCTTGAGGAGGGTGGCCTATTGGTGGAAGCCAAGCCCAATCCCGCCCATCATGCGATTGCCGAGTTAGAGAGGATGGGTAAATTGGACTCGGTAATTACGCAAAACGTCGATGGATTGCATCAGAAAGCCGGCAACTCTGAAGATAAGGTATTTCAGCTCCATGGTAATATGAAAATGGCTGTTTGCCTTGGGTGTAGAAAGCGATATCCTTTAGGAGATATCGTTGATAAGGTAAAACGAGGGATAGACGACCCAAGCTGTGAAGGATGCGGGGGAATTCTAAAACCCGATGGTGTGTTCTTTGGAGAGGCACTTCCCCAGAGGGAATTAAGCGAAGCTACGGCTCGTTCAAGTACGTGTGATCTTTTCATCGTCATCGGTTCTTCCTTGGTTGTTTATCCGGCAGCGTACATGCCTACGTACGCAGTTAATGCTGGAGCAAAACTCGTTATAATCAATCGAGAGCCTACTCACATGGACCGGGCTGCCCATATTCGCATTCGTGAGAGTGCGGGAGATACCATGTCGAAAGTGATGAAGCGCGTCAGGAAGAAGCTCAAAGCATAAATCAGGTGGGTTTCACAGGTATGTTACCCCCAGATGGAGCCAAAAATGAGCGAAAAAGTCCCCATGACGAGAGAGGGATATAGATCATTAACAGAGGAACTGCGGCGTTTGAAGACCAAAGAAAGGCCGAAAATTATCAATGAGATCGCACAAGCTCGAGAACATGGTGACCTGACGGAGAACGCCGAGTATGATGCAGCAAAAGAACGGCAGTCTTGGATTGAAGGCAGGATTTGGGAGATTGAGGACAAACTTTCTCGAGCCCAGGTGATTGATACTACGGGACATGAAAAAAATAAAGTTGTGTTCGGAACTGTGGTACACCTGAGGGATGAAAAGAATGGAAATGAATTGAAATATCACATAGTAGGCGCTGACGAAGCTGATCCCGGCGAGAGGAAGATTTCTGTCCATTCTCCAATAGCTAAGGCACTCATCGGAAGTGAAGTGGGCGACTTGGTTAGAGTCAAAGTCCCTGCTGGGATTAGGGAGTATACTATTCTGGGGATCAACTCGTAAAGGGTACGTAAAATCCGAAAGGCGATCTGAAGGAGGCTCGTGGGATTATGTCAAAGTCAAGACATCTGGCTAAAGCGAAAGAGAAAAACCGGAAGAGAAACAGAATCGCCAGGTTATCGCGACGCATAAATAGGCAGAGGAAAAAAAATAAGTAGGTTAGATGGCAAAGACGATCATATTTGATTTAGGCAACGTTATCCTGAACTTTGACCATAGGCTGATCTGCGAGGGAATAGCCCGGTATTCAAAATACTCTAGTGATGACATATACCGTATTGGCTTTAACTCTGAGGTACTTAAACTGTATGATCTGGGTAAATTGAAATCAGAACAGTTGTTTGACTGGGTCTCAAAAAGATTCGATATTACTATTGCGTATGACACCTTCCAGACTATCTGGTCTGACATCTTCTCGTTGAATGATTCGGTAGAAGAAGTAGTATCCGATCTAAAAAAGAATGGTTACTACCTGATATTGGTTTCCAACACAAATGAGTTACACTTTGATTTTATCCAACAGAATTTCAAAGTGACAGAGGTATTTGATGACCTTGTTTTGTCCTATAGGCTTGGGCGTTCAAAACCTGATAGGGAATTTTTTGGAGAGGTCTTGAGAAAAGCAAATTCATCCCCGGCAGACTGCATCTATATAGACGATATAGAAGAGTTTTGCAAAGCTGCTAAAGAGCTGGGTATTAATACTATCATTTACAGATCAACCGAACAATTGGTGACGGAATTGAAAGAACTAGGGGTGATGATAGACTGACGTAGAGTGGGCCTAATTACAGTAAATACCT
>JBDRGH010000332.1:0-2432 GCA_043818015.1 Pseudomonadota bacterium | reverse complement strand
GGCAGTGTTGGAAGAGATAGGCCATCTCTATCCACATCTGGATGTGCTGGTTGTCGATGATGGCTCTCACGATTTAACAGCCCAGATTGCCGGGGAAAAAGGGGCTCAAGTTGTTAGCCATGGACGTAACCTGGGGGTAGCAGCAGCTATCCAGACAGGCCGGGTACATGCCTTGAGTCGCGGGTATCACTTCATTGTCTTTTGTGATGCTGATGGACAGCATAACCCTGCTGATATCGAGCTGACTTTGACTCCGCTGATCGAGAGAGAAGCCGATTTCGTCATCGGTTCGCGAGAGTTAGGCGGCTACCTCGGCAAGGAATCCCCTTTGCTTAGGCTCTCCCGACGCTTTTGTTCCCTGGCGATATCCCTCCTTACCCACAAACGCATCACCGACCCAACTTCCGGCTTCAAGAGCTGGAACCGTACGGTAATAGAGTACTTCAACGTTATCTACGAGACCTCGAATAAGCTGCATCTGGGCACCACCAATGACATGGAGGAGATTCTGTTGGCTGACCGCAAAGGTTTCCGGATCACAGAAGTGCCGGCGAGGATGCGGTACCGAAGGGGTGGGGTTTCCAAAGTCTATACCACCGAGACATTGCTCCATTTCCTGACTGTTTTCCCTCTAAACCTGATTCGCACCGTGCTGCGAAATCTACGGTGAAACGTTGGATGCTATGGTAACGGCAAGTAAATCAGGAGATACTTATGCTTGAAATCAGAGTCCATGAAATCAGAGGTGTGTGCCCTGTTCATAAAGTGGGTGACCTGATCGTGATCGACGAGCCTGAGATTCTGCTTGACAAGACCGACGCCATCTGCATTCACGCCCTCCCAACTATATTGCACTATGCTATGGTACTTGAGAGAGATGCTGACCCGGTGGAACTAGGGCTTTCCAAAAGCCACGACGTTGCCTACATTCAGTGTGTTGACCCTGGTCATCCGTACACCGAAGGTGGCACAGTAATCTTCGAATGTTGTAGAATAAAAGGGGATTCTGTTGAGTGAAAATCGCTATAATCGTCGGGACTCGTCCCGAAATAATCAAGATGTCCCCCATAATGGGAGAGCTGGGAAGAAGGGGAAAAGACTTCTTCATCCTTCATACCGGTCAGCACTACTCCTATAACCTCGACCGCGTCTTCTTTGAACAGCTTGAGCTTCCACAGCCTAGACACAACCTCGATGTTGGCTCAGGCACCCATGCTGAGGAGACTGGAAAGATGCTCATCGGTATCGAGAATGTGCTTCTGGATGAAAAACCCGATATCATTCTCGTGGAGGGTGATACCAACTCTGTTCTTGCTGGAGCGCTGGCAGCGGCAAAGTTACACATAAAGGTTGGACATGTGGAAGCGGGTTTGAGGTCTGCCGATAGAACCATGCCCGAGGAAATTAACAGGATTATTGCCGACCATCTTTCTGACTGCCTTTTTGCCCCGACACCCAAGGCGAAGGAAACACTTCTCAGGGAAGGAATCCCCGAGGAGAAGATTTTCGTCACCGGCAATACTATCGTTGATGCCGTGCATCAGAACCTGGATATAGCCAACAGCAAAGCAAATGCCCTGAGAAATCTAGGTCTTTATCCCCAGAAGTATGTTCTGGTGACCGTGCACCGACAGGAAAACGTGGATGACCCCAGGAGATTTGGAGGGATACTCGATGGTCTAGAGAAGCTCAGCGAGGTGCTTGGGATGCCCATTATTTACCCTATTCATCCTCGCTCAGTGCGGAGGATGGACGAATTTGGCTTCCAACCTGATGGGATAAAGCTGACTGACCCCGCTGATTTTTTTAGCTTCCTTCAGCTTGAAGCTAATGCCCGCCTGGTTCTCACTGACTCTGGAGGCGTTCAGGAGGAGACCTGCATTCTAGGGGTTCCCTGTGTCACCCTGCGAGACAATACGGAGAGGCCGGAAACCATAGAGGTCGGCTCCAATATCCTCGCGGGGGCTATTTCAGATAAGATACTAGAATGCTCCAAAATAATGCTTGATAGGCAAAATAACTGGCGGAATCCCTACGGTGATGGCAACGCTGGAGAGAGAATTGTCGGGGTATTGATGAAGGACAGCAATGTCTAAGATACTGGTTACGGGCGGACTGGGATTTCTCGGCTCAAACCTTGTCCCTGAGCTCAAGGAAAGAGGGCACGAGATTTGGGTCTGTGACCTACATCACTCAGAGAAATCAAACTACACCCGTTGTGATGTCTCCGAACACCGCCAACTCGAAAGGATATTCGAACAGCAGGACTTTGATTATGTCTATCACCTGGCTGCCGAATATGGCCGCTGGAATGGCGAGGACTACTATGAAAACCTTTGGCTGACCAATGTAGTTGGCACCAAGAACCTGATTCGGCTTCAGGAGAAGAAAGGGTTCAGGATGATATTCTTCTCCAGCGCCGAGGTCTATGG
>JBDRGH010000331.1:0-2944 GCA_043818015.1 Pseudomonadota bacterium | reverse complement strand
TCCTCTGTTCGCATGACATCAATGATTGCATCGACCTGAGATGTCACGCTTGGGATTGACACGTCAATTTGCTCTAACCGTTTCAGTCCCTGGTCCAAACACCATCGCATGAGTCCTCCCCGTGTCCGGAATGGGAACTTTCGGCTAGCCACGATCGCAGCCACTTGGTTAATATGCCCGGGTTGGGCATAGAATTGCATCCGCTCGTTATGCCCCTTGGTATCCCGGGATGGGATGATAAATGAATCCGGGTCGTATAAAAGCTCTACTTTCTTTTCTTCCTTTTCGTCCTTTTTGTCCGTAGGATCATCAGTCATACTTCTCCTCCTGCATTTGACGAACATAATCCTCTTTTATGAGACATTTTGTAGCAGCGGGTCGTGCCCACTGCCGTTGGAATCGTTCCCACTCTTTGTCCTGTTTTCCTTTCCAATCTCGGTACAACATCGCCATGGGGAGAAAACCAGCTTCATATGCTTGATACAATCGCCGCTCTGCTTTCTTCATTGTATCTTTGGGATATCCGATTAACACGTAACAACGGAGGTGGTAGCGCGTAAAATTGGCATATCGGAGCATTCGACCAGCCTCAATTAATGGTTCCAGATCATCGGGCGTATCATAAGCCATAAAAATCTGAGCAGGACGTAATGCCCACAATAGGGCCACGTGCCATTCTTTGAGCCGAGCTGCCTCCAGACCTCCCGTAAACTGGGCACGCTCTTTTTGTTTCTGTAGTATCTCAAATACTCGTTTAATGTGACTATCGGAGCATGCTAATAAGTTTGAATCAAGGACATTGTAGCCATCGGTGATTGGCAATTCTCGGACAGTTCGACCCTCTCGTTTAGGAACACTGCAAAACCAGCAGTTATTCGGACATCCACGGGATGTGATAACATAACCCCGTTTCAGATATTGACCAGGCACAAAATCGCCGCCAGGATCATCGAAGGCAGGTCCACCGACATCAACAGGTGCAATTGTCTCCCATGTTCTAACGAGATCGAACACTCGTGGCAGATCATATGAAAATGTAACTGAAATCTGCACTTGCTCTATCCCTAGATCGGATACCAACTGTGGGGGCTTACCCACAAACGAAAGTTTATCATTGGGCGTTCCTTCCGTTCTTCGGGGGAAGACTCTAGCAAGATTCTGATTCACTCAATTCCCTCTTCATCTTTTGGGTTACTTCCATGACCCGAAGAAAGTCCTCGTCCTCTTTTCTCAACCTACCTGAGCGGAACCCAAACAACTTTTGCCTCAAGGTCGGTTGATTAACTTGTTTGTTAAGTTTGTGTGCTTCAGCCTGAATCGCTGGAGTGCAAAGACCATCTTCGCGCATGTCGTCGAGCTCAGACAGTCTTTGCTGTTTCTCTATTAATGTCAGGGGATTTTTGATCAGGTTGGTGTGCTTTTTGCTCGAATCCACTCTTCTTATATACTCCCACTCTTAGTTAGTTGTGATCACGTGCTCACGGACTCACAGGCTCATTGAAATCTGGTTAGATTCACGTTCTCACAAACTCGTGAGATTAATAAGGGGCCGGACTCATGGCTAGGGCATTTGAATCCGGCCCCACGAAGGGAAATAATGGAGAACTCTTAGTATAAGGAAAAAGGGGTGGCCATGTCAAGCAAGACCGGACAGTATTAGTTTCGCGCCGTCCCTGCTAGTTTCTCAAAAGTCCTGACTCCGATTAATCCGAGCATACCCAAGACGAGTTCAATTAACCCCTGTGCATCAATTGGGTAGGCCGGGAGCACTGCTAGGATCCCCTGAGGATCAACCACACCCCCCGCCGCGTAGATAGCGTTCATTTTCTGAACATAGAGGTCCATTGCGGACCACGCAACACGCGTCCAGAGAATAGCGGCCATGACATGTTTGGGGAGGAAATACGTGGCTAATCCGAAACCGCATACCCACCCGATGAATGGTCTCCACCCCGAGACAAAGATGGAAGAGTGTTTGGCCTCTTCGACATTGATTGCGATCTGCCCGGTTTGGACCGCACCTTCCAAATCAGCAGCCTTTTGGAGTAAGGTAGCTTTGTCCTCTGTTGATATCTCGCCGGTGAGGACTGAACGAATGTCCTTGGCAAAAGACCCGGCACCTTCCAAAATGCCTTTGATGGAACCGGCTGCACCTTCAGCGAGAATTGATCCTAAAAATCCCATAACTTTCTCCTAAAAAAAGCACCCCTGCCAATACTCACCGCCCTAATGCAGCTTTCTTGGCAGGAGGCGGACAGGCTCAGAGGGACTCTTCGACTTATTTTACCCATCCAGCGTCCAACTGGTTTCCGCAGGGTAATCACCGAGCCTGTTTGCGGACTCTCTCAATGGTAGCCTCGACAGGGATTGAACCTGTGACCCGTACGTTGGCAACGTAGCACTCTACCGACTGAGCTACTCCCGCTTATATGGACATGGAGGGGGGGAATCGAACCCCCATAGCAGGCTTTGCAGGTCTACTTCGATCCTATCAACTCCCTGGATTGTACGTATGCGTAAAATGAATTGCATGAACACGTACAATTTCTTGTATGGGGTGACGGGTTGGATTCGAACCAACGACGAGAGGGGCCACAACCCTCTGCCTTAGACCGCTCGGCCACCGCCACTCTGGTCGGCGGGGTAGGAGTTAAACCTACGACCAACGCCTTAACAGGGCACCGCTCTGCCAAACTGAGCTACGAGGCTACTTTTATCGACCAGCATAGCCAGTGCATAGCAGAGTGAATAATGCTCCTACCGCAAATCCTATCACAAAAGAAGCGATCATTATTGGAATTCCACCCTTCTACGGAACGACAACAAGCAATTCAGCAACATTCCGGCAGTCAAAATGCAACCAAGGTACAGTCGCTTCGATACACCGAATATACTGGAATGCTTCTGGATGCTCATTATAAATAATATCATGTCTAACTCTCTC
>JBDRGH010000330.1:0-4835 GCA_043818015.1 Pseudomonadota bacterium | reverse complement strand
TATATAAAGAGAAATTCCTTAACCCTTTATAGAAGCCAAAGGCGTGGTGGTAAAGGCAAGATCGGAATAACTACCAGCGACAAAGATTTTGTCGAACACCTCTTCGTCGCTTCGACCCGAAACCTCATACTGTTTTTCACCGATAAAGGCAAGGTTTTCTGGCTAAAGGTATATGAGATCCCCCAAGCCGGGAGAGTATCCCGTGGCAAGGCTATCGTAAATCTCTTAAACTTACAGCCTAATGAAAATGTTAGTGCCATCTTGCCGGTGCCAGAATTTCGGGATGACAAGTATGTCACCATGGTAACTAGAAACGGGGTTATAAAGAAGACACCTCTTGTTGCTTACAGCAACCCCCGTGTTAATGGGATAATTGCCATACATCTTGACCAAGGAGACGGGCTAATCTCGGCAAGACTGACCAACGGAACCCAGGATATCTTCTTGGCAAGTAAATCAGGAAAAGCTATAAGATTGAGCGAGGCTCGGGTTAGAAGCATGGGAAGGACAGCCCGGGGTGTCAAGGGCATGAAACTGGACAAGGATGATGAAGTCGTCGGCATGGAAATCATAAACGACGCTGCTACCATTCTTACCGTCACTGAAAACGGTTTTGGGAAAAGGACAAAGGGCTCCGAATACAGAGCTCAACGGAGGGGCGGCCTAGGCGTTATCACGATAAAAGCTACTCCGAGGAATGGACTTGTTGTCGGGATAAAGCAGGTAACCGATGAAGACGACTTGATGCTTATTACGGACCGGGGAAAAATCATCAGGATCGGTGCCAAAGATATTTCGATAATAGGGAGAAACACTCAAGGGGTAACGCTGATTGATGTAGAAAGGGGAGAAAAAGTTGTGGGGGTAGCCAGATTAGCGGATGATGGGCAAAGTTAGAACACAGTCGAATGTTTGAGAAACCGGGGATATGAACGGAGACAGAGGGATCCTGCTGGATACCTTTGAGAGAGAACGAGAGAGACTAAAAGAGGGATAGATGACAAGAAATATAGGAGTAATAGGGGCAGGCAGCTGGGGAACTACTCTTGCAAATCTGTTAGCAGAAAAAGGCTATCCCGTTACCCTTTGGGTATTTGAACCAGACCTTTGTGAAACAATCAAAAGAGAAAGGAAGAATCCGGTTTACCTCCCTGATTTCACGTTGTCCAAGAACATCAATCCCACCACCTCATTTGCTGAGGCCTGTTGCGATAAAGACATTCTTGTCTCCGTTACACCGTCTCACGTTGTCAGAAGCGTTATATCTCAAACCCTTCCCTACCAATCTGATAAATCAATCATAGTTAGTGCCTCCAAGGGTATTGAAAGTGACACCTTGATGCCCATATCCCATGTATTGAAGGAGGTTCTCCCTGCCAATCTGCATAAAAGCCTAGCTTATCTATCCGGTCCGAGCTTTGCCAGGGAGGTCATTAAGAAAACCCCTACAGCTGTATCAGTAGCTTCGGAAAACATGGAGGTCGCCAAAACTGTTCAGAGGGTCTTTGGCACTCCTTATTTCAGGGTCTATACTAATTCTGATGTTGTGGGCGTAGAGCTTGGGGGAGCATTGAAAAATGTTATTGCCATTGCCGCTGGAGTTTCTGACGGATTGGGTTTTGGACACAACACTCGAGCTGCCCTGATTACTCGTGGCTTGGCAGAAATTACCCGCCTCGGTGTTCGAATGGGAGCAAACCCGTTGACCTTTTCGGGTCTTACCGGTTTGGGAGATCTCGTCTTAACCTGTACGAGCGATCTAAGTAGGAACAGGTCAGTTGGTTTTCAGTTGGGAAAAGGTATGAAACTCAAGGAGATATTGAACAAGATGAAGATGGTAGCTGAAGGCGTACAGACCACGAAGGCCGCTTACCACCTTGCCAAAAAAATGAGCGTAGAGATGCCCATCACAGAGCAGGTCTATCGTCTGCTTTACGAAGATACGCCTGCTCCGGATATAGTCGCAGAGCTCATGAACAGGGATCTAAGATGCGAACTAGATACCTATCATACTCTCAATCAGCTTTAAATAAAAGATTTCCTTTTGCGTCATCTGATTCGGTCTTTTCGACCCATCGAGGACTCGCTCCGGCTATTTTCAAAATAACTGATTACGTCGTTCTTGATCCACGTTTGAATTCAGCGTTTACCAATCCAACTCAGGGAGTGATGCTATGGCTGAGAAGAACCCTGTCTTTCTAGGTATTGACGTGGGGTCCGTGAGTGTCAACACAGTGGTAATGAATCAAAACAAGGATATCCTGACTGAAGATTATACCAGAGCGATGGGACAGCCTTTAGAAACTGTTAGAAGAGTTCTCACAGAAGTCCTCTCCAGTATTGACAAGGATCAAATAAAGGCTATTTCCTTTACAGGTACAGCAGGTAATCTAGGTGCCAAGCTCGTAGGAGGAAATTTCGTCAACGAGATTATTGCCCAGACAAAATCCATCGAGTACCTTTATCCACAAGTGAAGACACTCATTGAGATAGGAGGAGAGGATTCTAAACTTATCTTACTTGAGTACGATAATGCTCAACAGAGGATGAAGATCGTCGATTTCGCTATGAATACTATATGTGCCGCTGGTACTGGATCCTTTCTGGACCAGCAAGCCCACAGGTTAGGTCTGAGTATCGAAGAGTTCAGCCAACTCGCCTTAAAGTCGGAGCATCCTCCTCGTATCGCTGGCAGGTGCAGCGTATTCGCCAAGACCGACATGATTCATTTACAGCAAGCAGCCACTCCGGACTTCGATATCGTTGCGGGCTTGTGTTATGCCCTGGCGAGAAATTTCAAGAGCAATATCGGAAAAGGCAAAACCTTTACCAGCCCTGTTTCATTTCAGGGTGGGGTAGCAGCCAATTCTGGTATGAGGAAGGCTTTCCAAGACGTTTTAGGCTTAAAGGGAGAGCAGTTCATTATCCCCAAGCACTTTGCATCAATGGGGGCCATCGGTGCTATCATTGTCACCATGGAAGACCCAAGTACACAAGTCACCTTTCACGGCCTGGAAAGGCTTAACAACTGCTTTCAAACCCATCGAGAGAAAAGTGTCGGCTTAACCCCTCTTACCCTTTCAAAAGGAAACGAAGAGAGAGAGGCTTACGGCCAGTACAAACCTCCCGTATCGAAAAAAGGTGATAAAGTTGAGGGCTTTCTGGGCGTAGATGTGGGCTCCATCAGTACAAACGTGGTGGTCATAGACAGGGACAAGAATCTTCTCTCGAAAAGATATTTGATGACGGCCGGTAGACCTATAGAAGCAATAAGGCAGGGCTTAATGGAAGTTAGAGAGGAAATAGGTGATTATGTAACGATAAGGGGGGTGGGAACTACAGGTTCAGGAAGGTACTTGACAGGAGATTTCGTTGGGGCTGACGTAGTGAGGAATGAGATAACTGCTCAAGCCACAGCGGCTATTAACATCGACCCTAGTGTAGATACTATATTCGAGATTGGAGGGCAGGACTCAAAGTATATTAGTATACAAAATGGAGCGATAGTAGATTTTGAAATGAATAAGGTGTGTGCCGCTGGTACAGGATCCTTTTTAGAAGAACAAGCAGAAAAGCTCGGGATCTCCATCAACAAGGAGTTTGGACAGTTGGCGTTAAGTGCCCCATCTCCGGTTTCCCTCGGGGAGAGGTGCACGGTCTTTATGGAGTCTGATCTGGTTCACCACCAACAGAAGGGTGCACAAAAGGATAATCTCGTGGCTGGATTGAGCTATTCGATCGCCATAAATTATCTCAACAAGGTAGTAGGGGACAGAAAGATAGGGGAGAAGATCTTCTTCCAGGGAGCAACGGCGTTTAACCTTGGTGTAGTTGCCGCCTTCGAAAAACTCCTCGGAAAACCCATAACGGTTCCGATGAACAACGAGGTTACAGGGGCAATAGGTGTTGCTATTCTGGCAATGGAGGAGAATAACGAGGGAAAGAGTAAATTTAAAGGCTTCGACCTGAGTCAGCGAAGCTATGACCTTTCTTCCTTCGAATGTCAGGGGTGCCCCAATATGTGTGAGATAAGAAAACTGACCGTTAAAGGAGAAAAGCCGCTTTTCTATGGAAGCCGCTGTGAAAAATACGAAATAGACGAGGAAAAGAAAAAAGGCAATGATCTTCCAGATCTGTTTGCGGAGAGGGAAAGTCTGTTGCTCAATACTTACCGGGAGTATGATAGGCTGGATGATGATGGTTCCACAATAGGTATTCCAAGGATTCTATTCTTCCATGAACTCTTCCCCTTCTGGAAGACTTTCTTTAACAAACTGGGATTCAGGGTAGTATCCACTGAAAAGAGTAATAAGAAAATCATTCATCAGGGAGTTGAAAGTGTCGTGGCTGAGACATGTTTCCCCATCAAGGTCTCGCATGGGCATATACTGGAGCTAATAGAGAAAGGCATAAAGACAATATTCCTGCCAAGTATTATTGACATGAACCGCCCTCACCCAGATATACAACACACCTATACCTGCCCTTATGTCCAGGCCTTTCCCTATACTGTGAAATCTGCCATCCCTTTCGAAAAGCACGGCGTGAAGGTACTCCACCCTGTGATTCATCTTGGAAGAGGCAGGGATGGGATAGAGAAGCCGCTGGTAGGAATGGCAAGAGAGCTAAAGGTATCACCAAAGAAGGTTAAAACGGCCATCTCTGAAGCGATAAAGGCTCAGGAACAGTTTTATTCTACCTTACAAGTCAGGGGAGCTGAGATTATCGAAAACCTGAAAGAGGACCAAACGGCAATGGTTGTAGTAAGTCGACCATACAACGGGTGCGACCCCGGGATCAACTTGAACCTGCCAAAGAAATTGAGAGACCTTGGG
>JBDRGH010000329.1:0-3795 GCA_043818015.1 Pseudomonadota bacterium | reverse complement strand
AGTCTGTGATCGGTTATCACACCCCTACCGATCCCTCTCTCAGTGAGATATTTCCGAGCCACTTCCCCCTCTTTTTCGTTTACCAACAAATTGTGGTAGTAGCACGCCGCTAGTTCATTTACCTCAAATAGCCGCTCCCTCTTCAGGATTTCCCTTTTATCAAGGTCAGATATTCTTTCTTTCGGAATAGTTACTCCATATCTCCTCGCAAGCCCCCTTACCGCCTCGGGAAACGATAGATGATCCATCTTCATGAGGAAGTTAAATGCGTTTCCCCCAGTGTTGCATCCAAAACAATGAAAGATTTGCTTTTCCTCATTCACGGTAAACGAGGGGGTTGTCTCTGAATGAAACGGGCATAATCCTTTATAGTTCTTCCCCACCTTCTTGAGGGAAATGTAATCCGATATGACATCAACAATACTCGCCCTCTCTTTTATCTCTGCAATTTTTCCATCAGGAAAGTAATCCTTCAACGTACCTCTTCCTCAACCCGTCAATCAAGCCTTAATCTCAACAAGCGTAACGCCGGACCCGCCATGTGACAAGTCGGCCGAACCAAAATTTGTTACAAAGCTGTGGGTTCCCAGATACTCTCTAATAGCATTTCTCAATCTTCCAGTACCTATCCCGTGGACGATGTCCAACCTTACCGTACCACTTAGTATGGCGTTATCTATAGCCTTATCAACCAATGGCAGAGCATCGTCTACTCTCATCCCAACCACATTGATTCTACTCGTTACCCCCGTAATAGGGGTGGTAGGGGGCACCTCTCCCTTGATTTCGAGATCCCGTACTATGGTATCCCTACTCACCTCTTCAAGATCATTCAGAGGTACTTTAACCTTCAGATTCCCGATGAGAGCCTCTATTCTATCTGATCCATCTTGGGTGTTCACTATTACCCCTTCTTTATTGAGAGGGCAGATTCTTACCACGTCCCCTATCTTTGGATTTAAGGGAGGTCTCCCCTTTCTTCTTCTGATAGGTTTAAGTAAATCTATTTCCTCCTTCAGATCGTGAAGCCTTTCATTGACTCCACGTACACTACATTCATCCTTATTCTTAAGGTCCTTGACTATTTCCCTTACCTCACCCTCTGCTTTCCTTAAGAGGGTCCTGGCTTTAGCTTCCGTTTCGAATAGTATTTTGTCCTTTTTCTCTCGAATCTCCTCTACCATAGATTCTACCTGTTTTTGGCAGACCATGGTGATGTCTTTAAGCCTTTTAATCTCTTTTTTTTCTTCTAGAATCTCCCTCTGGGAACTCTCAAGGGACCTCATTAAACCCAAGGTGCGACTATCGCTGTCCTCAATAAAACCCACTGCTCTATCCAATATTTCTCGTGGGACTCCTAACCTCTCAGCAATTACCAGAGCATTGCTCTCTCCCGGGATTCCATATATAAGACGATAACGAGGTTCCATGGTCTCGGGATCGAAGTCAACAGATACATTTATCGCATCTTCATGCAGATATGCATAGGCCTTTAATAAACTGAGATGGGTTGTAGCAATAATACTAGACCCTTTTTCTCTCAGGTAATCCAATAAAGCCATAGCCAAGGCAGCCCCTTCATCGGGATCGGTTCCCACCCCAATCTCATCTAACAGTATTAACGATGATTCAGCGGCTTCATGTAATATCTCAATGATCTGAGAGATGTGGGAAGAGAAGGTACTTAGATTCTGTTGTATGTCCTGCTCATCACCAATGTCCGCAAAGATTGAATCAAAGATTCCTGCAACGCTTCCATCCGCCACTGGAATATGCATACCGGCCTGTACCATGAGGGTGAGAATACCTACCGTTTTCAAAGCAACAGTCTTACCACCAGTATTTGCCCCTGTAATTATCAAGGTATTATAACCTTTATCAAAATGAATATCGATAGGGATCACGTCCGTATTTGAGTCGATTGGTCTCCCTCCATTCCCATATCCATTCTTGAGAGACAGAAGCAACGGATGATAAGCACGGATCAAATTAACTCGCCCTTCCCCATCCAGTACGGGTCTTTTCCCATCTAATTCAATACTATATTTTGCTTTAGCGTAGGTAAGATCGACCTTACCCAAAAGTCTCAGATTTGAAAGGATTTCTTGAGCATTTACCCTAATATTATTGCTCAAGTTCCTAAGCACCCTTAGCTCTTCATTTTTTTCTTCTTTAAAAAGAAGGCCAAGCTCGTTATTCAATTCGATGGTGAAGATAGGTTCAATAAAGTATGTTGCCTTACTATGAGAATGATCATGAATAATGCCTTGAATATTACCTTTGAAATCGGATTTAACTGGAATTACATATCTGCTATTTCGAACGGTAATGATTTTTTCTTGGAAAAAGGGCTGGAGCGAATCTTGCGCGAGTAAATCCTCTAAAGAGTTCTGTATCTTTATCTTGAGTTTCTTTATCTTCCTCCTTATCTCCCTGAGCTCCAGGCTGGCACTATCTAACACATCGCCTCTGACTCCAACGGATTCTTCTATTCTGAGTTGAACATCTAGCAGCGAAATAAACCCGTTCCCGATTTTCCTGAGTACGGGATATTTGTGATCTTCTAATTTCTCAAAGAACCTCTTCAGTTGATGAGTCGCCTTTAACGTACTTAGGATATCCAGAAATTCAAGGGGATCCAAAATAGATCCTTCGACTCTTGTCCTTAGAACAGACTCTCCCACATCTCTAATTCCCCCGATAGGTATATCCCCGTAGATTTGCAGGACCTCCTTCAGCTCGCCTACCTCGTCCAAAAGAATTTCTATCTCTTTTATGTCTCTCAGTGGTCTGAGAGATTCACATAACGCTTTCCCCACATCAGAGGTCGCAAATCCCTTCAAGAAACTTAATATCTTATTAAACTCCAGAACCCTTAACGTATGCTCATTCATTCCTGTCAGGCAGTCCTTCAAATCCCATCAGATGCCTTGTTAGGATACACGCATAAATACATGAAGTGAAAAATGGGGAAGTGGCATGAACGAATAAATAGGTCAGATAGGAATTTAGTTTGATTTTTAATCGTTTCGAGAAGAGACAGTAAAACTATAGAAAAAACGACGAAACGAAGAACGAACCAGGTTCTTAAAGAACCAAAGCATCCACCCGCTAACGCGCCCACCTCAGAGAACAGGAATAACCTACAAATCCTTGAGAACATCTTTGCGGTAAGGCTAAAAATAGATTGAACGCCAAAAATATACTAAGAAAAGATGCAACGTAAATGAAAACTTAATACCTATGACCACTTTTGATAATGAATCAACCGGATCATCGTAACAGCATTACGGGGCCAACGTATCCCTTAAAGGCCCTGTAACGAGATGGCCTCAACGAAAACTTCACTAGTCAGGGCTTCTTGTCGCCAAATCTGAAAGGGTCAGCAATAGGCTTTCTTCTTAATCAGGTAGGAAAGGTTATCGACAAGAAAGACGACCAACTATCTTTCAGTCCGATAAATTCTCTCTCACTATTTCGTTCACAACTTTTCCATCTACCTTTCCAACAAGATCCGTCATTAAAGCCTTCATTACCTTTCCTACATCTTTACGACTTGTCGCCCCTACTTTCTTAATGGCCTCCTTTACTGTTTCTTGAATTTTCTCTCTTGATAGCTGTTTTGGCATAAAAGAGAGGAGAATATCGAGCTCTGCCTCCTCTTTTTTGACTAGATTATCTCTCTTCCCTGCACGGAATTGAGCAATAGACTCCTTCCTCTGTTTTATCAGTGTGGATATTGTTTCAATTACTTCCTCATCATCAAGCCCCCTCTTCTTGTCAATCTCTTTGTTC
>JBDRGH010000328.1:0-2998 GCA_043818015.1 Pseudomonadota bacterium | reverse complement strand
ATCTCAGCTTCAAGTACTTCAAGTTTTATCCTTTTTTCAAACAGAACAAGACCAGTCTCACAGAGTTTATGGTGGTGGGTTGCTATAAGACTCTCTCGGCCTCCAAATAAACTAGCACAAAAGGCGTTGTTATTTCTGTTTTGAAGGAGATTCTTCATGAACACCAGCAGTTCTCTGAACTCGAGCCTGGGCTGCAAAGCTATACTTTATGCTCTTGTCGCTCTCTCTATCTTTCTTACCTTCGATATCCAGGTATGTGCGGAGGCAGAGTCTGCTAGCGGAGTTCATGAAGGGGGATTTTCCGTCGAAAATGAGGACGGCAAAATCTCTATTTTTGCAAAAGAGGCGGACTTGCAAGAATTATTGAAGGAAATCGCACTGAAGACAGATGTCCAGATAGAAGCTTTAGACTCGATTGACCAAAAGATAAGCATCCAGATTGAAAGAAAGAGCCTGAGCGAGATAATGGCGAAAATCGCCGAAAACTGTCTCTTGGTTTTTGAGAATAAGTCAAAAGGACCAAAAGTTTCCCAGATTTATGTTCTCTCTCGGGGTGAGAAAACCAAGGAACTAAAAAACCCAAAACCGCAATTAGCAGAAAAGCATAAAGAAATTTCCTATGAGTTAGCGGAGAAAGTAGCAACTTATTATGCAACCAAGAGATGGGAAGGAATTCAGGTCGGGCCTGGTCAGCTTTATTGCGCACCCGATGGTACTCCCGAAGTTTATTATTTTGTTGTTCTTAAGAAGGATTTGCCTATTAAGACCTTGGAATCGATTTCCGAAGAAGTTGCTACTCTACGAAAGAGACGAATTGAAATCGAGCAGGACCTCGAGGATTCCTCCGAGAAAAGCTCTTCACTTGTCGGAGATCTTTGGCGTGAGATGAGCGCAGGCGAAAAATACGGCACAGTCATAGTGGGCGCACATGAAGGAAGGGAGCCTTTCATTGCCAGTTACAGCGGACTGCCGCCCCATATCTTTCTGAAGGAGGACGCAGTTGAAACAAGGCGTGCCCAAATTGGTGGCGCAAATCCAGGAGAGCCAAAGTTCTGCTGGCTGCCCCCCACGGCAACCGTTTTTCAGTTTCCGGCGGCTGATAAGACACAACAGAGTGTTTTTCTGGAGGTAAGAGGCACTCAATTTCGACAAATACCTCTAGCTAATTGGAAACGAACTGAACTAGCAGAGGGAGCACTCCAACAGAGAAAGAACAAATGGCAACTCTTTAGGGAGACAGCGAAATGATAGCCCAAAAGATAATCTTGGCAATCATGGAGCCAAAAGAAGCAACCAACCGGGAAAAAGAGAACACCGAGAGACAAATCTATTCGAATCCTGTTCCTGCCATTATGGGAGGTTCAGAGTCGAGGCCTTCTTTTTTTGATGTGTGTCGATACTTGCCCCTTTTTTTTATACCGTCTCTTATTCTTCTCGCGATCCATTGTCCTGTTTATGGAGAAACACGCACGATCTCAGCAGTTCCCGACTACCAACAGAGCGAGCTCAGACTAGGGGACAATCTCTGCTCGCCTACAGCCTCTGGCTGTGTCCTTGGCTATTGGGACACAGAGCCCGAATATGAGGATCTAATCACGGGATCGAATGATTTTAATATAAACCCCGATGGAGTAAGAGATCTTATCCGATCTCTTAGAGACAATATGGGATGGTCGGCAGAAACCGGGACTCCAAGGAGGAATCTCCCTGGCGGAATTGAGCAATCAGCAAGCGAAAGAGGTTACTCTTTCTATGCAATTAGCGATGACGAAGTTTCCTGGATGGATGTAAAAACTGAGATTGATAGTAATCGTCCATTTGTCTTTTCCATAGACCATAACTATTATTTCATTCCTAATGATCCGGATATGAGTCATAGCGTCACAGGGGTTGGGTATACAGAAGATAGCAACTATCATGAGTTCAATGCGGTTGAAGATTCTTACGTTTCCTCGCTAAGTTCAAACACAAACTACGGCTTTGAAGGCTCACTTTATGCTGGGTGGTGGTCGAATTCTGGAGATTTTATGGCGCTAGTGAAATTCGATCTCAGTTCTCTCGCTGCGCGAACAGATATCGATGAAGCTACCCTACGCGTATACTGCAATATCTTGAGTGGAGACGACAATATATACATTAGGATGGTTGGGGGAGATTGGTCGGAAGGAGTGGTTACATGGAATAATCGGCCTGACCTTGGTCCTGCAGCCGGGGCTATTCACTTTACACCTCCTGGAGACGGGCAGTTTTGGGAGATCAGGGTTACGTCGATGGTAAATGCTTGGTTCACGGAAACATACGAAGCTTATAAAAATTATGGCTTCTACCTGAAGAGGGATTCAGATCAGGATGATACCCTTGCTGTGTTTTCCTCGAAGGAGAGTGGCTATGCGGACTGGACGCCGAGACTATTTATAAAAGAGTGGTCAGATAGAGTCGTAATTGTGCATGACAACTGGGATGTAGAGTTATTTCCATATGATCCTGATGTATGGCTTAATTTTGATGAATGTTATGATGCCACTTTGACTCGAGTCGGACCAAACAGTGCTCCCCAGTTGAGTAGCGGGAGGGTAGATCCAGCGTCAGGAGATTCGAATACTGACTTTTACTGGTACGTAGATTATTACGATGCGGATGGGCATGAACCTTTGACAACGCTTATTTATATAGATGATATTGCCTATACAATGAGCCTTAATAGCGGATCTTTTTCAAATGGAACGTATAGATATGGTCCAATGAAGCTAGAAGTTGGATATCATGATTATTATTTTCATTTTGGGGATGGGCATGGTGGTTTTGACAGGTTTCCAGACACCGGAATGCATGATGGCCCAACTGTCAACAACTGTCCAGTCTTGAGTGGCGGAGATGTGGATAAGGACAGCGGAGATACGCGCACTGTATTCAGATATACCGCACACTATTACGACCAGGATGGTCATTTACCTACTTCTGCACAGGTCGTCATCGGTGATTCCCCTCACCCGATGAA
>JBDRGH010000327.1:0-10491 GCA_043818015.1 Pseudomonadota bacterium | reverse complement strand
GCAACCCTCAGTGCCTCAAATTTCTCGTCGTTGAATGTGTCTATGAGAGACACCCTGTTTACCTTCTTCGATATTACCTCATCGAAGGCCTTCGTGGCCTCTACCGTATCTCCCATAATCAGGATAAGGGCATGGGGCATTGTACCCATGGGGTCTTCTCTTATTAGTTCAGCACCTTTAATACAGGATACCCCGTCGCATCCACCAACGAAGGCACTTCTTTCGATCATCGGGGAGAGGGCTGGATGCATTCGCCTGGCACCAAAACTGATCAGGAGTCTATCCCCAGCAGCCTTTCGACACCTGGCCGCTGCTGTAGCTATACCCGAGGCCTGACAGAGGAACCCCAGTATGGAAGTCTCATAAACCCCAAAGTCAGTATACTTGCCCTCTATCTCAAATACTGGATCATATTCCCTGAAAAGGGTACCTTCTGCTAAACACCTCACATTAACATTGAGTCCTTCGAGCAGTCTCGCACACTCTTCTACCCCTGCCAGGACGGCCCACCGCCACTTCTCCGGTAGTTTTTTAGCGATAACCTCTGCCTTAACCCTTTTATCTATGCCCCGAGCCTTAAGGATCTCGAAGGTTCGCATAAAGTAAATATCTGTTACCTTACCATCCTTTATGTCATCTGAAGTTGCGATATGGAACATGAGGTCTCCTTCTCACTCCATTTGGATAAGGACGCAGCGTTAACCTGATCAATATTAACCTAAACTTCTGATGATTGCAACGCTGTTATTCACTGGAGTTTCCCGAATTTTCGGTGAACCCATTTGTCTCTGAGCGAAATTTGCTGGAGCAGTGGGGTGCCCATCGAGGGTGAGCAGGAAGGGGAAAGCCAGCCCTTCAGAGGCTGGAAGGGGAAAGTATTCCCCACCTGCGAGCCCCGAAAGGGTCACTGCGGAAGTGCCTGAGCGAAGGGATAAAGGGGTTCACTTATATAATGCCAGATTACTAATGAAATCATCGTGTTTCAAGAATACTTCACGAGAAATTCGGGAAACTCCTATGTTATTCAGCGTCTCCCGCAACTGACTGCACAGCTCGTGGATTCATAAATGCTAATCGGTAAATCCCTGGCCCAGACCTTGCCGTACCAGAGCAGGTCGATATACCTAGGCCCACACCATAAGGCATTGTGCGCACCAAGTTGGGGGGGTATGTCCCGTCAGGGCAGGCCGAAACACTAAACAAATCCAAATCACCCAAATCAGAAATTCCAAAGAGCACAAACGTCGGTTCTTCTCCCATTTCACCCCAATCCTTGACTCCTTGACCCCTCGAATCCTCTTAATCCATCAACTAATTTGGGGATGATCCAAAGATTAGGATTCGCAACTTTCCCGTTCTTATTCGGGATGTCCGATCCGCTTACACGACTCCTTCACAGGCCTTAACGCACACCCCGCAGATATACTGACCTATATTACACTCCTTCCTAAAAGTCCGCAGCTTCTCAAAGCAACCGAGGTGATCAAAATCCTCCTGCCTCTCCTTGATGGCCCCGACCGGGCAAACGGAGATACACTCCCTGCAATCCCCGCAACCTCGGTTCAGTGGGCTATCAACTACCAAGGGCATATCGGTAAGTACCGTAACCAACCTAACTCGGGCACCAAAGTTTGGACTGACCAAAAGATTATTCCTGCCCAGGAAGCCGATGCCCGCTTGAGCGGCAATCTTCTTGTGGGAAAGGTGTGCCCTTTGATTCTCCCAATCAATGATTTGAGAAGCCGCTACAGGCATAACATCCCATCCTTTATCCTGGATGTACTTGGTTAGCTTGAGGGCTATCTGGTCAAGAAGGTTGTTGAGCTGCCGGTAGTGATGAAAGTAAAGCTGAGTAGGCCTGTCCTCTATTCCTTCCATTATCCGGTTCGATAACCGGACCGCTACCGAGATGCCGTAATCTAAGCCATCAATCTGTTGAGCGGGGATATCAACAAAACTGTCCTTCAAAGGCTTAATATCGGCAACCCCGAACAGGGATCCCCCTGAATCCTTAACCAGTTTTCTTAGCGTGGCATAGTTTTTCTTTTCATCTACCATGTGCACGATCCAAATTCAATTCATATATACCCTAACTTCTTCATGTGTACCGTAAGTATTGACATGGCGGCCGGGGTAACCCCAGAGATTCGCGATGCCTGTCCCAGGGAGAGAGGTTTTATCCTGAGTAACTTCTCTCTCACTTCGTTGGATAACCCTGGAATCTTCTGGAAATCCAGATCAAGGGGTATCTGGAGCTTTTCCATTTTCCTGAATCTCTGTATTTGCTCCCTCTGTCTATCGATATAACCCTCGTATTTGATCTGAATTTCGACCTGGATGGCTTCATCCGGAGATAACCCATGGTTGCCCGCATGATCGAGTAATCTGAGAGCCTCATATGATATTTCTGGTCTCCTGAGGAGTTCTTCAAGAGTGGCTACATTATTTATCGGGCTGCTTCCCAGCTGAACGAGCTTATCGTTTGTAGTTTTGTCTGGGTTGACCCTTTGAGCCTTAAGTCTTCTTATCTCTGCTTCAATAGCCCTGGCCTTTCTTTTAAACTTACTATACTCCTCTTCACCTATCAGCCCAAGAAGGTACCCCTTCTCCCGTAACCTCAGATCTGCATTATCTTCCCTGAGCAATAGCCGATATTCTGCCCTTGACGTAAACATCCGATAGGGCTCATCGGTCCCTTTCGTGACCAGATCATCGATTAAAACCCCAATGTAGGCCTCAGACCTATCCAGGATAAAAGGCTCTCTGGCCTGTACGTTCAGGGCCGCGTTTATCCCAGCCACAATGCCCTGGGCAGCGGCCTCCTCATAACCAGTAGTTCCATTGATCTGACCAGCACAGTACAGATTCTTGATAAGTTTTGTCTCTAGGGTTGGCTTCAATTGAGTGGGATCTATATAGTCATATTCAATACCGTATCCCGGGCGCATTATCTCTACCTGTTCTAGCCCTTCTATACTCCGCAGCATCTTCAACTGGATATCCAGAGGGAGGCTGGTGGATAGACCATTGGGATATATCTCAACAGTATTGAGCCCATCCGGCTCTAAGAATATCTGGTGCCTGGTCTTTTCCCAAAACCGCACAACCTTGTCTTCGATGGAGGGGCAGTATCTTACGCCGACGCCTTGTATCAAACCTGTGTACAGAGGAGAACGGTCCAAACCGCTCCTTATTATCTCATGAGTCCGGGCATTGGTATAGGTGATATAGCACGGGACCTGAGGCTGTCTGATCTCTTTTGTTGAAAAGGAAAAAGGGGTTGGAGGTTCATCTCCTCCTTGCACTTGAAGTCTTCCAAAATCAATCGTATTCCCATTGAGCCGAGGAGTGGTACCGGTCTTCAACCTCCCCATTTGAAACCCCAAATCTCTCAAACTGTCAGAGAGTTTTATGGAGGGAACATCACCCATCCGTCCAGATGGAAAGTTCTTTAGGCCTATGTGTACTCGCCCGTTAAGGAACGTACCTGTAGTAATAATAACTGTCTTTGCAGTAAAACATTCATCGATATTGGTCCTCACTCCATGAAAAGCGCCGTTCTCTACCAAAATCTCATCCACCAATCCCTGCTTAATGTCCAGGTTATCCTGCTCTTCCAGAACTCTTTTCATGCGCAGACGGTAGGCTTGCCTGTCAGCTTGGGCTCGAGATGACCTGACGGCCGGTCCTTTCCTGGTATTTAGAACCCGGAATTGTATACCTGTCTCATCTATATTCTTTGCCATCTCTCCACCCAGGGCATCGATCTCCTTAACCAATTGCCCTTTTGCCAAACCACCGATGGCCGGGTTGCACGACATCACGGCGATAGTATCAAGATTGATGGTCACGAGCAGGGTTTTACACCCCATTCGAGAAGCAGCCAAGGCAGCCTCACAACCAGCATGCCCGGCTCCGACTACAATGACATCATATTTCTCTGGGTAGATTGGCAATAGAAACCCTCCAGCACCACTCTTTAATCTCTCAGACATCAGGAACTGGTAACAGACGAAACAAGTGCATATATAACACAAATGAACTGGAAGGTAAATAAAAATGCCTTGACATCTCCTCGATTAAAAGTTAATTTCTGTCTCTGACATTTGCGATTTCAGATTAACCTAGGATTTCAAACAATGATCTCAAAAAAGGCAACAGACATATCTCCTTTCATAGTCATGGAGGTAATGGAGAAGGCAGCAGAGATGGAGAGGAGGGGAGAGAATATCATCCATCTGGAGGTAGGGGAACCAGACTTTGATACCCCTGAATGTGTAAAGGAAGCGGCCATTAAAGCCTTGAGGGATGGTAAGACTCACTATACCCATAGTCTCGGGCTGGTTGAACTGAGGGAGGCAATTTGTGAACACTACTTCGAAAAATACAGCGTGGAAATCTCCCCGGACCAGGTAGTGGTTACCTCGGGAACGTCACCTGCTACCCTGCTAGTACTCTCCGCCCTCCTTGACCCCGGGGATGAGATAATACTGCCCAATCCATCATATTCCTGCTATTCTAATTTCATAGAATTCGTTGAGGGGAAGCCTGTGTGGGTTGATGTCTATGAGGAGGACGGGTTTCAATACCTGCCTGAAAAGATAGTCGAAAAGATGACAAACCGAACCAAAGGGATCATCATCAATTCTCCTTCCAACCCCACAGGAAATATCCTGTCTGCTGAAAGGATGGCAGAAATAGCGGGGCTTCCGCCCCTGGTCATCTCTGATGAAATATATCACGGACTCGTCTATAAAGGCAGAGAACACTCTATACTGGAATTTACGGGCAGGGCCTTCGTACTCAATGGCTTCTCAAAGCTCTATGCCATGACAGGGTGGAGGCTGGGCTATGCTATTGTCCCCAAGGAATTCATCCGCCCTCTTCAAAAGATCCACCAGAACTTTTTCATTTCTGCCAATGCCTTCGTTCAATGGGCCGGGATCGCCGCCCTGAGAGAAACAAAAGACGAAGTAGCAAAGATGAAAGAGATATATAACGAGAGAAGGAAGTCGATGATCTCAGGGCTCCGGGAGATCGGTTTTGGAATCACCGTCGACCCAACTGGTGCCTTCTACGTCTTGGCCAATGCGAAAAAGTTTTCCGAGGATTCCTATCGATTTGCCTTCGACATCTTGGAAAATGCCAAGGTTGGGGTAACACCTGGCATTGATTTTGGGAGTAACGGGGAAGGGTATATCCGCTTCTCTTATGCAAACTCATTAGAAAACATAAATGAAGCCATGGACAGACTGGGAAACTATTTAGGCGTTTGACCCGCCCTAGGCGGAGAGTTCTCGAAAACGCCTGGAGCAGGTTACCACGCGTGCCAAAAGGTTGCAACTAGGCAAGTAGTACGTAGGAAAATCTCTCGCTTTAAACCCACTATGAAAATAACCTCTGTAGAGTTTGTAAAGAGTGCGAGGAAGCCCTCTGATTACCCCAAGGACTCTTTGCCGGAAGTAGCCTTTGTCGGCAGGTCAAATGTCGGAAAATCTTCGGTAATAAATGTCCTGGTAAACAGAAAGAACCTGGTTAAAACGAGCTCCACCCCGGGCAAGACCCAATCTATCAACTTTTTCAATGTTAACAACAGACTCACATTCGTTGACTTACCGGGCTACGGTTGGGCCAAGGTTCCCTTGAAGTTAAGAAGGGGATGGAAACCCATGATTGAGGATTACCTGAAGACTAGAAAGACCCTTGAGCTCGTGGTCTTTATCCTTGATGCAAGGCGAATTCCATATGAAGAAGATGTCGGACTCCTGGAGTGGTTTGATTTCTGCGGGATACCGAGTGTGGTACTATTAAATAAAACCGACAAACTATCTAAGGGAAAGTTGAACAAGCAGATTGAACTCACCAAGAAATCACTTCCGCTAAAGGCGAGTAATCTTATCCCATTTTCGGCCGTCACGAAGGAAGGAAAAGGGGAAATCTGGAAACAAATTCTCTCCAGGATCGAACAGAACGGATCGAGCAGTAAATGTGGGTAAGTTCCCTGGGAAACCATGAAGATTAGAAGGAACGAGAAAAACCGTGCAACGATAACCCACCGGGAAGCAAGACAAAGAGTCTGTTTGGGTGATGTTATCTCTTCCCCGGTTTTGCAAGAAAGGAGAGGAATTCTGTGGTAGAGAGGATGCAAAGGCATTTATTGAAATCGAAACTACAAATCATTCTCATCGTCTTCGTGATCCTGGTACTCCCCGTCCCTTCCCTCCCCCAGACATCGGTAAACGTAAATCTGGATAGTTGGGTTTACGGAGTCGTGGAAAGGCTCGCCTCGGTCGGGTTAATAGAGAGCGATTTAATGAATACGAGACCCCTGACGCGGCTGGAAGTAGCCAGGTTAACCGGAGAGGCAATGGGCCTGGCGGCAGAGCGAAGGCACGGGAATGAGCCTGATGAATTAACCCTCTATCTTCTGGAGAGGCTCAAAAAGAGTTTCAGGGATGAATTGAGCAGCCTCGGGATAATCGATGATGTAAGGGCTGAGACGTTCATAAAACCGGTCGATGAAATAAGGATCAGATACCATTTGCTTGACCGAAACCACGCCGTGTACAACAATGATGGAATTCGGTATGGTGACGATCATAATCTCTCCCTGGAGTTCTCAGGATACAGCAAGTTCTCGGATACCCTGTCTCTGTACTACCAGCCTATCTTTGAATACAACCAAAACCTGGACACTGAGGAAAGGACCGAGTTTGATCTGAGAAGGGGTTATGTAAAACTTACAAGGAGTAACATAGAGTTTCAAATAGGAAGAGATTCTCTGTGGTGGGGACCGGGATATCACGGTTCTCTGCTTGTGACCAATAATGCCAAACCCTTCGATATGATGAAAGTCTCTAACCCTCGACCAGTTCTGTTACCGTGGCTCTTTAGATACCTGGGCCCCTTCAGGGCAACCTGGTTTCTCACGAAATTGGAAAAAGATAGAGTAATCCCCGAACCTTACCTCACGGGACTTCGTCTCGACCTCAAGCCTTTACCTATCCTTGAGATGGGTATTTCAAGGACGGTTATGTTCGGTGGAACAGGGAGAGAGCAGCTCGGCTTCGGGGACTACGTGACGATGTTCTTTGCCAGCCAGGAAAATGAATCTGATCCCGGCAAAGGCAATAATCAGATTGCATCCCTGGATTTCTCGCTGAGAATTCCTGGCGTTGAGCGATTCCTTCCCATCTCCAGGGGGATCAGGGTCTACGGCGAATATGGAGGAGAAGACGAAGCCGGGGGGTTTTTCAGCCATGAGGGCTATGTCGCAGGGGTCTTACTGGAAGATATCTTCTTGAAAGAAGGGACAAACCTCCGTATTGAATACGCAAACAACCATGTTGGTACCGCCTCAAACGTATGGTACAATCACGATATCTACCAGTCGGGCTATACGTATAAAAACTCAATAATAGGCCACCATATGGGGAGCGATGCCGAGGACATCTTCATCAGGGCTACCAGTTACTTGACCGAGAGTTCAATAATAGGAATCGATCTCGATATCGAAGAAAGAGGAAAGAGCTTCGCTTTTCCCGAGAAGCACTATCAGATGGGAATCGACCTGTCCTATAATTTTACTGATAGGATGGAAATTAAGGGAAGATACGGGTATGAGCGGGTAGAAGATTTTGGATTTGCGGATGGTGAAAAAAGAAATTACCATCTGGTAGGCCTCGAGTTTCAGGTCCGGTTTTAAATTCCTGATGGCCGAAGTGAGACCAATAGAATAGGTGGTAAGAAAGGTATTGCATTCCCTTTTTTCTAGGGTTTATCCCCTGGGGGAGATAGCGGAACGCAAAGATTGAAAGTGACAACTCCGGTTGCCACCATAACCTGAAATTATTGGAGTGATCGCTATGAAATACAGACTTCTTAAGAGGGTTGGATTGCTTACCATCCTTTTGTTTTCGAGCGGGGTACTGCTCTCCTATGATATCTCCATGGGACAGCAAGGAGATCGAGACAGGGAGCGGCGTTTGATGTATTACCTGGGCCGTTACGGCGGACAGGCAGGTCCTGGACTCGGGCTTCCTGGTGAGAGAGGAGGGGGAGGACTCGCCATCGGCAGGGGACTCGGTGTGGCTGGAGAGGAGAGACCGACGGAAGGTATGCCACCCGGAACGGGGATGGCTGGAACCTATGATTTTACTAATAGTCTGACCGTTAAACCAGGGGTCAGGAGCCTTCATCTCAACTGGTTACCCCTCGAAGAGCAAGAGGTGACCTACACGGTGATGTGGGGTCTCGAGGCCCGTAATTACACAAATCAGGAAAAAGTGGGAGCTGTCAATTTTTATACTATTACTGGCTTGGATCCAGAGAAGACATATTATGTGGTGGTCGTGGGATCACGAGAAGGTGAGCTTGATGAAAGGGCTGACCTTGCGCGAATCATGACCATGGAAGTGGTGGCCCGTCCGTTAAAAGACACCCTCTCCCCCATAGAGAGAGAGTATCAGGAAAGACTTGAACGGGAACTGGTATCGACCATACGAAGACAACTAAAGGATGAAACTCGGAGGAAGATCAAGAAAAGACTGGATGAGGAGCTTAAAAAGCTAGAAAAGAAGACTACGAGAGAGATCACAAGAGGGGATATAGCTGACCTCGAAGAAAGGATAAAAACAGAAATAACGGAGAAGAGCGAAAAAGAGCTTGCGGAGAGGGTTAAAAAAGAGTTAGAAGAGAAAAGCATCAAACAATTCCGTTATGATACCTTCTCTTCAATCGTCTCCAGTTTTGCCCCTTTTCGTGGATTTCCCGCTCCACCCGACTATACTATAGGGCCGGGCGATCGCCTTACCGTCTATCTCTGGGGGGGGATAAATGACGTCATCCCCGTAGTCGTTGACCGCGATGGGACGATCAATCTACCTTTTGTCGGCAGTCTCGCTGTATCAGGGCTACGGTTTTCGGAACTGAAAGGGTTCCTGTCAAAACATTTCTCTCGATACGAGAAACTCATCTCCGTCTATGCGACGCTGGATCAACTAAAGAGTATCCAGGTCTTTATCGCTGGAGAGGTTCAATTTCCGGGGAGCTACCAGGTCAGTTCCCTCTCGACCGTTTACAATGCCCTCTTCGCCTCCGGGGGACCGACTAAGAAGGGGAGCTTAAGGGATATCCAGTTGATAAGGGGTGATAGAATTGTCTCTCGTAGTGACCTTTACGATTTCCTCCTAGAAGGTAAGAAGAGCAAAGAGGTGGAAATGCAACCCGGGGACACCATATTTGTGCCCAGGATAGGGCCTGTAATTGGAATAACGGGGGAGGTCAAGGCTCCTGCCATTTATGAGATCAAAGAAGACTCCGTATCGCTAAAGGAACTACTTGAACTTGCAGGTGGTATATCAGACGCTACCTACTTAAAGAGGATTCAGATTGAGAGGGTCATTGCTCACCAGGAACCTGTGGTCATGGAGCTGGATATATCGCCTCCAGAAGGTGACGCTATCCGTACACCCCTTAAGGATAGGGACCTGGTAAAGGTTTTCTCAATCCTGATGGAGATCAAGAACGTTGTATACCTGGAAGGTCACGTAAAGAGGCCTGGTAGATACGCACTAAAACCTGGTATGAAGATCAGTGATCTCATTCCGTCTTACGACGTGCTACTCCCAGAACCATTCACCGGCTACGGAGAAATAACCAGGCTGGTCCCTCCAGACTACCATTCTGAAGTTGTATCTTTTAATGTCGGAGAGCTATTGAAGGGGAATCCAAAAGAGAACCTTGAACTCAGGGAGCAGGACAGGGTAGTCATTTTCTCTGAAGAACAGATGAAAGGTCTGCCAAAGGCCTCTGTAAATGGAGAGGTTGCGTATCCTGGCGAGTACAGATTATTTAGGAACACGAGAGTGACAGATCTAATATACATGGCTGGCAACCTTAACAAAGAGGCTTATCTGCCCAGGGCTGAGATCACCCGTTTTATAAAGGGCAAGAAAAGTGTTACACCAAAACAGATATATGTCAATCTTGAAGAGGCCTTAAACAATAATCCTGATCACAACATTCTCCTTCAAGAAGATGATATGCTTTTTGTAAGAAGGATTCCCAGCTGGGATCTAAAAAAGATCGTAACAATCGCCGGAAATGTAAAGTTCCCCGGGGACTACAGTCTGGAAAAAGGTGACAGATTGAGTGACCTCATTGAAAGGGCAGGAGGTTGTACGGAAGATGCCTTTATTGAAGGGGCCTATCTTGTTAAAGACTCGGCTCGAAGAGAACAGCAGAGGAGGTTTGATGAGTTTGTCAAGGAGCTGGAGCTCAGATTGAACATAGAAACCCAAAAAGCAGCCCAGCTAGCGACTTCTGGTGAAGTAGCCACTGTTCAAAGAGCTACTCTAGACGTGAGACAGATGTTCATCGAAAAGCTGAAGGAAGTAAAGGTTGAAGGGAGAGTAACAATAAATTTGGCCCCCTTGGAAGAGTTAAAGGGATCAGGAGACGATATCGTGTTGGAACCTGGAGATATCCTCA
>JBDRGH010000326.1:0-4167 GCA_043818015.1 Pseudomonadota bacterium | reverse complement strand
GTAACTCTGCAAGCTTCTTCTCTATATCCTCGTTGGATATACTTAACTTCTCCTTCTCAAGCTCCATCCCTATATAGCCCTTTACCTCTATCTCAGGTTTAACTTCAATCTTCGCGGAATAGGTAAACTCTTTTCCCTCTTCCAGAACCCCATTGTCTATTACAGGCGGCGAAACGGGCGTTATACCGTTTTCTTCCAGACTCTTGAAGCAAGAGTCATTGATAAGCTTTGTAACAACCTCTCCTTCCACCTCTTTTTTATAGTGTCTTTCGAGAAGGTCTCTGGGAACTTTGCCCTGACGAAACCCCTTTACTGCGACCCTCTTTTTCAAGTTTCTGTACGCATTCTCAAACTCAGTGATAACCGATTCTTTTGGGATGGTGACAGTGATCTTCTTCTCGACCGAGCTGATGTCTTCTACTTCTACCCTCATCTAAACCTCATAAAAACACAAAGAGATGTGACAAATTACAGGTGGTGCGAGAGGGGGGATTTGAACCCCCACCCCATGGTGTGGGGCTGGATCCTAAGTCCAGTGCGTCTGCCAGTTCCGCCACTCTCGCCTTCGGCAACTATGGTAAACGGCATAGAGAAGTTTGTGGCCAACCACCCTTTACCAATCTAAATAGTGGGCCGTGCAGGGATCGAACCTGCGACCTACTGATTAAGAGTCAGTTGCTCTACCAATTGAGCTAACGGCCCCTGGCACGCCCGGTCCGACTCGAACGGACGACCTGCGGATTCGAAGTCCGACGCTCTATCCAGCTGAGCTACGGGCGCATGGGGTGAGTGAAGGGATTCGAACCCTCGACCACTGGAGCCACAATCCAGTGCTCTAACCAGCTGAGCTACACTCACCACAACAATTGTGAATCGATTCTTCTGGCACGCCCGGTCCGACTCGAACGGACGACCTACGGATTAGAAGTCCGTTGCTCTATCCAGCTGAGCTACGGGCGCGTGCGTTAGCAACAATAACTGGTCGGGGCGAGAGGATTTGAACCTCCGACCCCCTGCTCCCAAGGCAGGTGCGCTAACCAGGCTGCGCTACGCCCCGTCAAAGGGATGTTACATACCATATAACCAACTATATTTCAAGCTCTTTCTGCAGCTTGTCCTTCCATTTTTGGGCACTTTTTCAGGAGATCTTTGAGCTTCTCCATGGCCTTCGCTCGGTGGCTGATCCGGTTCTTTATTTGAGGAGGCAACTCCGCAAAGGTCTTTCCGTACTCAGGGACAAAAAAGAGAGGATCATATCCGAAACCCAATTTACCTTGCTCTTCAAGTTGAATTATACCACGGCACTCACCTTCGACAATATATTTCTTTCCCTCAGGGCTAACAATGGCCAGTACGCATCTGAAAGTAGCTCCTCTTTCGGATATCGGGACCCCTTCGAGTCTCCCAAGTAGCTCTTTATTGTTTTCATCGTCACTGGCGCCTTCACCGGCAAACCTCGCTGAATAAACCCCTGGTTTCCCCTCTAGGGCATCCACCTCCAATCCTGAATCATCGGCAATGGCAACCCTGTTGGTTAACAAAGCTACCATCTCTGCCTTCATCAGAGCATTTTCCTGTAGGGTTGAACCAGATTCATGGATAACGGGTATTTGAGGAATGTCTTTAAGAGATGTGACCTTAACAGCCAGCTCCTTAAGTAAGTCTCTAATCTCTTGTAACTTCCCTTCGTTTCTAGTTGCCAGAACGATTTCCACTTAGAAAAGGTTTCCTACTACTTCCCTCTGTTTTGTAATCAGTTCTTCTATCCCCTTGGATGCAAGTTCTGTCATTTCATCTATCTGCCTTTTTGAAAAAGGCTTTCTTTCGGCGGTACCCTGTATCTCGACGAACAAACCGCTGCCAGTCATGACAAGATTCATGTCCACTTCGGCTCTGGAATCTTCTTCATAATTAAGATCCAGAAGGATCTCTCCATCTACCACCCCTACACTGATTGCGGCTACATAATCTACAATTGGTATCTTACTAATCTCTCCTTTTACCTTTGATCTTTCGAATGCCTGAACCAAGGAAATAAAAGCCCCTGTAATGGATGCAGTTCTTGTGCCTCCATCTGCCTGAATAACATCACAGTCCAGCACTATCGTTCTCTCACCAAATCCTTGCAGGTCGGTAACCACCCTTATAGAACGGCCGATCAAACGCTGGATTTCGTGGGTCCTTCCTCCTGTCCTTCCAACAGACCGCTCTCTAACGGATCGTACCTTCGTCGACCGAGGCAACATGGAGTATTCAGCGGTCACCCAACCCTGACCGGTATCCTTTAAGAAAGCGGGAATCCTATTCTCTATAGTGGCGGTACATATAACCTGAGTATTACCCACTTCAATCAACGCTGAACCTTCTGCGTGTTTTATAACATCTTTCCTTATCTTGACTCTTCGTATCGCGTCGGGCGTCCGCCCATCACTTCTCATCATGTTTCCCGGCTTGTATAAATAATTAGTTCGTCCCGAAAAATTCCCTTTTACGCTCCGAGGCACAGGTTTTTTGACCCGCCCCTGGTGAATTCCCCACAAATCCTGTTCACCTGTCTGCGTGCCTGCCTGTGCCAGCACGGCAGACAGGCAACGCACAGGCAGATGTTCGCTCCAAAGGAAATTTTTTATTCTTCAGGGTGAACTAATTAATACCTTTTTCCCTAACACCCCAAGGAATGCGGAACTGAGAGGCGGCGAGTTTACGAGCCGTCTCTCTCCAGTGACAGGTTATGGTAGAATTTATTATTCAATAATTTTACGATTGCACTGAGCACATTTTTGTGTGTCCAATGTTTTTTTCCACTGCTTTGCGTTAATCAACTTGTTACAATATGGGCAGTTCAACCCAAGCCTTTTAAAATTCCGGAATGAAAATATTAACGGTGATACTCCAATGACAAAAAGTAGCGATAAAAAACAATAAAGGAATATGTATCGGTTATTATTTAGTAACAGGATATCGTTTCGATAATAGTAGGAAAATATACCAACTGACACTACAATTGCATATAAAATGAAACTGATATAAAAAGCTCTGGCAGCATATCTCTTCTGACTTTCCGTCTTCCCCTGAAACTCTATCTTCGACATGAACATTTTACAATACACCATAACCACCCGCTCCAAAGTCTTTCCAGCCATAGTCTAGATCAATTGCAGTAGTCTCAGAAAACCATCGGCAGGGGTCACAAGGAGAGAGGTGGGGATTGAAAAATCCTGTACCGTTACGGCACAGGATACTTAGCCCTCAATCATTGGTGGAGGCGGCGGGAATCGAACCCGCGTCCGAAGATCTTCCACCTAAGCATCTACATACTTAGCCTGTATTTTAGTCTCATGTTTTAAAACCCCTACAGGCAGGGTTTTTAAAACACTAGCTTATGCTTGATTCGCCCCTTTTCTATAAGCATTAAAAAGGGACTATCCCGCTCATCGACGCTCCATCCAACCCCGCAGGAAAGATTGGCGGAACGTTAGCCGCCTTAAGCGGCTAAGGCATACTCGTAGTTGTCTGCGACTATGTTTAGACCCTATTGTTTTACGAGTGAATAGGACCTCGGTATGCAGCCTAAGCTTCAACTATCCCCGTCGAAGCCAGATCGCCCCCATGTCTTCTTTATTCATAGCATAAATCATGCCTATTTCAAAGAACTTTATTATCTATTGAACTTCAAAGATTTCTCTAGCTCTCTCTTCTCCGTTTTACTCTTGATGCTTTCCCTCTTATCATAGAGCTTTTTCCCCTTGGCCAGCCCCAGCTCTACTTTTGCCTTTCCATTTTTTAGATACATACTGAGAGGAATGAGTGTCATACCTCTCTCTTTAATCTTTCCTATCAGTCTCTTTATCTCTCCACTGTGAAGGAGTAACTTACGGTCTCGGAGTGGGTCATGATTAAATTGATTGGCATAGATGTAAGGAGAAATATGTGTATTTATTAAGTAAAGCTCCCCATGTTTTATCCTGGCATAACTATCCCGTAGACTAACATTCCCCTGCCTGCATGATTTGATCTCGCTGCCCACAAGGACAATCCCGGCTTCATATGTCTCACCAATGGAGTAATCATACCATGCCTTTTTGTTCCTACATATTACTTTTTCAGAGGATGACTTTTTTGTTACCATTTATATTGGAAAAAGAAACGAAAACATAACCGCAAACC
>JBDRGH010000325.1:0-6541 GCA_043818015.1 Pseudomonadota bacterium | reverse complement strand
TGGGTTATGGTGTTCAACGAATCTACTTATTGCTTGAGCTGCTCTTCCAATAGTGGGATAGACTGGCAGACCCAACGATGAAAGCTTCTCTTGAAGCAAAAGGGTTTTCCCAAGGATTTCAGGTGATGTACCTTCATGAAGTACCACTGCCATCGGTTTAGAACACGCCTCTTTGGCTAAAGTAACTGACTCTACCATTTGATTCAATAATTTCTCCTCTTTCTCCGTAGGGAACATGTCTATTGCCAGAGGCATTATCACAAAGTCAATCCCAGCCCACTGAGCAACTATTCGGACTGTATTCACGAACTTGCCACTATCCCAGACTAACCATTGACTATCTACAGGATTTCTCACACTGTTATTGGCATCCGGGGTAAAACTTCTTAGTTTATCCCTAATCTTTTGAGGGAATAAAGGCACTGAGAGACCAGCCTCCTCACAGTCATCAGCGGACTGAACACTAACACCACCTCCATATCCCACAACGGCCAAGTTCTTCCCTTTCGGTGGTCTCATGAATACAAACGTTGTGACAACATCTACAAGCTCGTCGATGTTATGCACGTGTATAGCCCCTGCCTGTCTGCAAAGGGCATCCCATATCTTTTTCTCGCCAGTCAAAGAACCAGTATGTGAGGCAGCAGCTCTTGTTCCAGCCTCCGTGTGTCCACCCTTGTGTACTATTACCGGCTTCAACTTCGTTGCCATCTTTAGAACGTCTAAGAATCGTCTTCCATCTCTAACCCCTTCGATGTACAGGGCTATAATCTCCGTCTCTGTGTCATGAGCAAGATATTCCAGAAACTCTGTTACACTGAGATCACACCCATTACCATAAGCAACAACTTTACTATACCGAAGTCCACGTGTTGCGCCCAAGCGCAAGAATCGGATGCAATGACCACCACTTTGGGAAAGACATGCTACGGGGCCACTCTCCTTAGGTAAAATTGGACTAAATGATAGTCTTGTCTCAGGACAGTAAATACCCGGACAATTCGGGCCTATGATTCTGATACCGTTATCGCGTGCAATCTCGGTTATTTCCCTTTCCAACCTGATCCCTTCATCTTGGCAGGTCTCACTGAAGCCCGAAGTAAAGAGGTGAACAACCTTAACACCTTTTGAAACACATTCTTCTATGAGCCTGGGTGTAGAAGAGGCAGCTACGCTACAGATAACATAGTCCACAGATCCAGGAATGTCTTTGATGGTGGGATAGGTCTGAAAGCCCCACATTTCGTTTGTTTTTCTACTGACGAAATACAGATCACCCTCATACTTGAACTCTAGTAACGAGCTAGGGATCATCTGTCCGGCCCAATTGTTTGGATCTGGGGTAGTACCAACAAGAGCTATAGATCGCGGATGAAATATTTCGTTTATATTCTGTAACTTATGCATGGTTTTTCCTCTTGCGGAATGTTTTCTATTCAAATTGGCTCAAAAATTTACTGTAATCCACCACGTGACGTAATGCCTTCGCTGCCCTTCTTGGGTTTGGAAAAATAGGGATACGCCTTTCACGAAGGAGCTCGAAACTCTCAGGTTCTTCCATAACCCGTGGCATCAGATTTACATAAACGAGGGGTTTTTCAAGCCTGTCTATTTTCTCCCTCAAGAGATCTAAATTCTTAATTTCTTGCTCCTCGAGTGACTTAACCATCTTCCGAAACTCTTTATTATTTGCGGAGGGTGTATCTTCTACCATTCTTGAGAAGTAAGAACCCGCCCCAACACCCCCTAAAAGAATCAGAATATCTACATTAGGATCTTCCATTATTGTCCATAGACAAGAAAATATGACAAGCTCACCTGATGTCACTAGGTCCGTAATATCCGTTGGATTTCCGCAGGAACAGCGTGAGGGTAAACGGGATCTCAATGTCTCGGTGGTCTCGGAGGAATATTTCGGAAGCTCTAAACCTACCTTTTCGGTAGCCTCTGCCATGACAACTCCGATTCCCCCACCTTCTGTTAAGATTCCCACCCTATCTCCTTTTGGGAGAGGAAGAGAAAGCAAGGCATTAACAACGTCGAACAATTCTATTTCATCCTCGACTCTGATTACCCCCGATTGCTTGAACATACCATCATAGATTTTATCCGAACCACACAGAGAAGCAGTATGGGACTTTGCTGCTTTTGCGGAGCCTTCCGTGGCACCGGTTTTCATTATGATGATTGGCTTTTCCCGCGTGATCTGCTTTGCCATCTCAAAAAATCGCCTACCTTCTCTTAGTCCTTCCAAGTAGATACCGATGATCTTGGTTTCTTCATCGTTGGCAAGATATTCTATATAATCTTCGAGATGAAGATCAGCCTCATTACCGTTGCTTACGAATTTGCTAAACCCGAAACCTTGATGAAGACCGGTACGAACGATACGATTGCCGTAAGTTCCGCTCTGGGCGAGAAAGGCAACCGGTCCCGGTTTCACATCCTTCATCCAGGCCAGGGTTGAAAATGAGGAGTGTGTGTTTACATGACCCATGCTATTGGGGCCGATGAATCGTATTCCACCTTTTCTTGCGATTTTCACCAGTTCTTTTTCAAGCTTCGCCCCCTCTTCACCTGATTCAGCGAGCCCCCCTGTAATCACCAACGCTGCCTTAACTCCTTTAGCTACACACTCTTCCATAACTTCGGGGGTTTTTGTGGGCGGTACTGAAAGAACTGCGAATTCTACTGGCTCCGGTATTTCTGTGATTTTTCGGTATGCCTTAATCCCCATTACCTGATCAGTTTTCGAATTAACCGGATAAACCTTCCGTTCCGGATTGCCCAGAAGACGGGCCATAACCCCAAATCCCCATGTTCCAACCCTGTTTGATGCTCCAATTACAGCCACCGAGCGGGGATTGAATACGTAATCGAGCTGCTCTACAATAGAACTTTTACCTGTACGTTCCACTTTCGCCACATTCTCCACTTCCGGTACCTCCCTAACTTTCAACTGGTTTCAACTTTGCAGTGTAGTGTATTAACTCGATTTTATCTGTCCTAGATGACCTCTTCCTTTTTTAATTGCTCTATTTCGTGTTCACCGTATCCCCCAAATGTCCTCAGAATCTCCTCAGTGTGCTCTCCCAGACCAGGGGCGGCCTTTCTTGTCCCGGCCCGGGCTTCGCTAAAATGGGCAGGAAAGCCTGGAATATTAACCGTGCCCAAAGTTGGGTGATCAAGTTCATCCAAGTAATTCTCACGTATTTGTGGGTCATTCTCGAGCTCAGTATGTCGGTGTACCGCACAGGCAAAGAGGTCATACCCTCTAAAGGTTTCCAACCAGTCATCGCGTGTTTTAGCTAAAAACATCTGGGAGAGCAAAGTGATGAGTTCCGTTGAACGCTCTTCTGATCTCTTTTCCCGGGTGTCGAATCTGGGATCTCTCTCCAACTCCACGTGCTCTATAGCCTGACAAAAGCGAGACCAATCTCCATCGGGCCGAAGCGTGATGGCAAACCACTTACCATCTTTACATTGGTAGTAGTTTCGAATGGGGTCCGTATCCATGCGACGGTGACGCGGGACATCCTGGTGAAGCCACAGGGCATTCAATAAATTAAAATAAGACAGATACAAGGCAGATCCCAAAATCGAGGCATCAACCATCTGTCCCTTCCCGGTACGCTCTCGCATAAAAAGAGCTGCGAGAATTGCCTGGCTTACGACAATGGCTGTTGCTTGGTCGATAAGCCCAAACTGAGAGAGAACAGGAGGCGTCCCCGGCTCTCCCATGCTGTACATCATACCTGATCTTGCCTGGCCCTGGAAATCAAACCCACCCTGGTCTCTATCAGGACCCCTTGGACCATAACTCGAAACCGAAATATAGATCAAGCGCCGATTTAAATCAGAAAGTATGGGATAAGTCATGGCCATCTCTTCACGGGTTCTTCTACGGAGATTTGTCAGAAAGACATCGAAACGAGGGATTAGACGATAGACAATGTCTTTCCCCATATCCTTGCTCAGATCGACGCAAATGGATTTTTTATTCCGATTAGAACCCTCGAAAAAGAGATTTCTACCACCAGGCAAATCGAAGGATGTTCGTCCAAAGCGACCTCGATGCCGGATCGGATCACCTTTCCCACGCTGTTCTATTTTTACTACCTCCGCTCCTAAATCACCGAGAATAGCCGTGGCTCCTGGTCCGGCATGAAAAATACCCCACTCCAAAATCCGAATCCCTTCTAAAGGATACTCCACATTCCACCTCCGTCTACAAATCGATTATTTACATGCAACCATCAGAGACATAACACGAACCCAACTTTAGAAAATGTGTTCAGCTTTCCCCGCATCAAACTCGAAAAACTTCAGTCTTATTTCTTGTCCCGAATGCCTTTCTCTTCTGAATTTTTCAGGTACTCACTGTACTCTACCAGAGATGCCATAGCCTTGGCCGCCCTTTCAGGAGAAGGTATATTCATCACGCCATTATCCTGGAGTATTCTCGCAGCATCCGACACTACTCCACCTGCAAACGATGTAACCACTACAGGTTTGCCGTACTTGTCCACAAATTTAACCAAGTCTTTCGCAATCTCAACTTCAGCGTCACACAATTGGCTATTCATTTCGCTGAGCTGATAATTTGTGAGAAGGCTGAAAGTTCTATAATAATGAGTAAAGACCGAATATACCCCAAGACCAAGAACTAACAGACCGTCAATCTCATCACATTCGAGAATTGTCTCAACCGCTCTTCTGAAGATATCGATGTCTAACGCTCCCACGGTATCGATAGGGTTTCCTCTGCTCCAATGTGGTGGCATAAATTTGTCCATTTCTTCTATAACGTGCGTGGATAGCGGGGGTACTTCCAGGTTGAACATTCCGCAGTGATCCGACGCAATGACACCCCATCCACCCCCGTAAGTGAGTATACCTATTCTCCTCCCCTTCGGTAGCGGCTGACGTGACAGAACACTTGCGATGTCTACCATTTCAAACGAATGATTCGCACGGATTACACCCGCCTGTCTAAAGGCCGAACCGTACACCTTATCGGAACCAACTAATGCTCCCACATGAGACGCTGCGGCCTTCTTACCTGCCTCGCTCCTTCCTGATTTGTATACTACAACTGGCTTCTTTCTCGTTAGCCTTTTTGCCACATCCAAGAACTCCCTCCCTTCTTCCAAGCCCTCCGCATATATGAGTATCGTATTTGTCTCGTTGTCATCAATAAAGTATTGCAGAAATTCGTAAATCTTCAAGTCTGCTTGATTGCCTACACTCACATACCTGCTGAACCCGAGACCATTTACTATGGCTGACTGCATCATAGTCGTACCCAGGTTCCCACTCTCAGAAAGGAACCCGATATTACCCGGCCTCAAAGGTATGGGCGGCATTAAAAGGGCGAGGTTCGAAGTAGAGCTGTACATACCCATCGTATTGGGGCCAACAAGCCTCATTCCCGTGCTGAGCGCTATGGTTACTATCTCGTCTTCCAGGGCTCTCCCACCATCTCCCGTCTCACTGAAGCCACCAGGTACAATAACCGCGTACTTTACTCCCGCTTCAGCACATTCCTTCAAGGTTTCGGGAACCGCACGAGCTGGTACAATCACCACAGCCAAATCCAGTCGCCTTCCAATTGACTTCACATTTGGATACGCTTTTATACCAAATACCTCTTTTTCGTTAGGATTTACAGGATATAACTTTCCTCTGTATCCTCCCCTGACTATGTTGTGGAATACTAAAAACCCCCATTTCATTACGCGATTACTCGCCCCAATCACCACTACTGACTTTGGATTAAAAAAAACATCCAGGGCATGCTTTGCCATCAACCTGTCCTCCATCACGCTTTACGGTATCCCGGTATAAGGTCAAGAATATCCCTCATTTCGTGCAAGGCACAACTCTATTATACCATGAGCTGTATATCGCCATACCTTTGTAGTTAGATGACGCTTTTCATGAGACCTTGACGGTATCCTCGGTACACGTATACTGGGTTCCTAGAAACGGTAATTCTTTTATGCCCAGTTTCATTGCTGATTTCATCATTACGATCGAATTGTCAGTGCCCGTATCAAAAGAGGCCTAACCTCGTCATAATTGCCCCGGGAATAATAGAGCATAGCCAGATTGTTCAGGACTGTCGCCACATTCGGATGGTCTGGGGTACATGTGGCTCGCGAAACTTTCAAAGCTTCTTTCGCTATCCGAACTAACTGTGAATACCGTCCTTGACGACAGAGCTTTAAAGCCTGATTGTTGAGAGCTTCCCACATAGTCTCTTGGGCTCGGGCTCGTGAGGTGAAAAAAAATTACCAACAGCACATACATTAGCACCTTCGATCATCTTCTCATTAAAACCCCTCTTCTTCAAAACCGCTTCTCAAGATACAAAATATTCTATTGGCAGGCACGATTTGCAAAGACCGCTAAGAAATCCCTAAATTATCCCAAAGTAAGAAACGCTTCGTGTTCTCCCATAACGCGATCAAGCAGTTTGGGAACCTTGCCACCAGCCGCCATCCTGTGTGCCGTTACTCCTATTTTTCATATATTTTTT
>JBDRGH010000324.1:0-17368 GCA_043818015.1 Pseudomonadota bacterium | reverse complement strand
GTCACCCATCTGATTGAAGGCCCTTAAGTCACCGCTCATCTTCCATAGGAAGGCGTCATCCCCCATCCAGTTGGTAAAAAATAGACAGAGCCAGGTCATCCTCTGAGAACCGTAATCATATGCCCGCTCCACTCCAATGGTTCGAGCATAGGCATCAAATATGTGGACGAGCTCAGGGACATCTGCTTCATCCATCTCTTCAACAAACTCAAGGGCTTTTGGATGCCTGTATTCCCATTCATACTCAATCTTATCAGCCTTGAAGAAGGGGCTCCCTGCCCCCATCAGCCAGGCGACCTCGTCCCGCACCGTGAGGGGGCCTTTGATCATGGGGCCCAGTGTATCACCCACCTGGACATCTTCCCACCACCTGGGCTCAGAACCCCGTATTTCTTCTCTGTCATGATTTTCAAGAATTCGTATCCACTCATCTCTTGTATACGTTGGCTTTTCGATTTTCCTGTATTTGCCGGCAGAACCGGATGAACCCCTGTCGACCCAAACGGTATGATGGAGTTCTTTGCCCACGATCTCACCCCTCTGGTTGAGATAGATACCTTCGTCATAGTCGATATAGATCTGGCCACCACCGGCAGACCTGCCCCGTTTGACTTCTACATCACGCAGGATGCCAACCGGCTTGAATTCATCACTGGCAAAGATAGGGCGATACCATTCCCAATCCCCGCCGCTGTACCAAGCGTGTACCCCTGGCATTCCTCCTCCAGGGACAATCCACTGGATAGTATAGAGAAAGCTCCCCGGGGCGATGATGCTTCCGTATTTTGTCTTTTTGGCATAGTCTTCGTCTTTGAACAGGGGATTGACATCGCCCATGCCATCTGCAAAGTGTTTGATGGCGTCCTTACTGGCTTGGGTATTGAAGTAAACGCTCCTGGGGAAGAAAGGAATATGAGACCTGGCGTTTCTTCTTCCCTCCATCTCCTTTGTGATCTTCACATGAGAGGGAAGTTTCTTCTCACCGCTTACCGTAACCCTGGGGTGCGTTGACCAATTCTTCTTTTCGTATAGTACAGCTGACATGGAGAACCTCCTTCTTAACAACAGATTACGGGGTACCGTTATCGGGGTTCAGAAAAAATCCACGAACCCCTTACTTAATCTTTATCTTTTTTCTCAAACTGTCCATGAAGCCCATGAAAGCCGGCTTTAGGTCCCTTGTTCTTCCTCTCCTTAAAGAAGTTATACTCACCTGGATACCAGTGTACATTAGTGCCAAGGGTGTGAGTCAGACCAGCTATATCCCATCCAGCGATGAGCCCCATTTGGGAATATGTTTGCTGACGTGCTACTTTACCTATAGCGATAACATCACGTCCAAGAGTGGCTATATCTTGGGCTAAATTATGTGCCTCCTGATCCAGTTTGTCCTTAGGTACCACCCTATTCACCAGTCCAATCTCCAAAGCCTCAGCAGCAGTTACATCCCTCCCGGTAAGCCAGATGTCAAGGGCTCTCTTTAAACCATAAGTCACAACTGCCAGAGGGCTCACCTGTCCACCAAATGCGAGCCTCTGTTCCCTGTGGCTGAACACGGCATCTTCTGAAGCAACAGCCAGATCACAGCACTCTGTTATCATAATTCCTTCGCCAAAGGCTAGCCCCTGAACAACGGCGATGGTGATTTTGGGAAAGAGGAACAACCTTTTGAAGGTATTCTCCATCCAGTGATTGTCAACCTTTAACCTTGGCTGCTGGCCAGCGCGTTTCCCCGGCTCCATCCCGTATACAAACCCGACCCTGCTGAGATCATGTCCAGCACAAAAGGCTCGACCGGCCGCTTTGACCATCACAACCTTTATGTCATCATCCTCTTCTGCCAGGCCCAGTGCGTCTCTATAGAAACTATCACAAATCCCCCCATCGCCCGGGAAATCCATGGCATTCAACTTCTCAGGGTAATTAAGAGTGATCGTAGCTATGTTGCCATCCTTCTCGTAGATAACCCTCTTTAGTTCCTTTCTTTCAACCATCTTGACCTCCTCTGTCTATTTTTTCAAAGCTTTTTAGTTATGTTCACTCAATGTGCGAGATACACCTGAAAACCCGAACCCATCAGTTAAACTATCAGCAGACTAAAACCTCTGAACTATACCCGGTGTCTATTCAGATTTACGGTAATTTCATGACAAGAGAGCTCTGGCTACAAGTATCCTCTGGATCTGATTGGTCCCTTCGTATATCTGGAGGAACTTTGCCTCTCTCATCATCCGTTCCAGAGGGTAGTCTTTTGTATATCCATATCCACCGAGGATTTGTACGGCTTCTGTGGTTACTTTCATGCAGGTATCTGTAGAAAAATACTTGGCCAGGGCGGCGAGTTTGCCCTTATCCCTTTCTTTGACATCTACTGCCCATCCTGCCCTACGGACCAACTGCCGTGACGCCTCTACCTGTGTGGCCATGTCGGCCATCATGAATTGCAGACCCTGGAATTCTGCAATAGGTCTTCCAAATTGAACCCTTTGTTTTGCATAGTCAACCGCATAATCAAGGGCGCCCTGGGCAATCCCCACACCCTGTGAACCAACAATGACTCGACCAGGATCGAGGGACTCCATGGCAATACTAAAACCCTGTCCCTCTTTTCCAACGAGGTTGGATCGGGGGACACGACAGTTCTCAAAAGTCAATTCACACGCATGTAAGCAATCAACACCCATCTTATTCTCTGGTTTCCCAATGGAAAACCCTGGTGTCCCCTTCTCCACTATGAAAAAGCTCATCCCTTTAGTTCCCTTGGAGGGATCTGTCCTGGCAAGGACATGCACGATCTCGGCGTCATCGGCCAGACTGATAAAGCGTTTCGTCCCGTTTATAATATATTCATCACCGTCTAAGACTGCCGTGGTACTGATACTCGCCACGTCTGAACCCGCCGCTGGTTCAGTAAGTGCAATAGAGGCAAGAATCTCTCCTTTGGCCACTCTTCTGAGGTATTTCTCTTTTTGCTCAGGTGTGCCGGCGATTAACGTAGGTTCTATAGAGAGATCGTTGTACCAGAATGTCAGTGAATAGCAAAAGTTGGCCAGTTCTTCCGCTACCATAGCGAAAGTAAGCAAGTCTAATCCGCCCCCTCCATATTCCTTCGGTAAGCATAACCCTATGAGTCCATTGTCAAGGAGTATCTTGTGAACAGCCCAGGGAAATTCAGCTTTTTTTTCGAGCTCCTCGACGAGAGGAACCATCTTTTCCTTTTTGATTCTCCTCACTGTCTCAATTATGAGTCTCTGTTCTTCAGAAAGCTGGAATGTCATAATCACCTCTCTATTTATACAATATAAAACTAGTAGTATTCGGTACTAGCTTTGAAAACCCTAAACGCCTTGATATCTTCTCCCTCCTCTCCTTTAAACATACTGAACTCTTTCAGAGTATCATTTATTCTCAATCTTTCAAACTCGTTAACCCTTACTATACAGTGGCGCAAAAGAATAGCCCCTTTTGATTTCTCTAGAAGGCACTTTCGTTTGCCAGCATCTCAATAGCAGGTGGAGAATAATTTTCGGTTATCCTAAAAACTACTTATTCTTCCTTGTGGCCTTTAAGGTCTTCAAAGGACTTAATCAAGATAAGTCTTTCTCTGCGTTGTTTATGGGTGTCATATCTCATTCAATAGTTTTCTAGTTCTTTAATAAGGTGTTGCATAACCTGGCGTGCAACCGTCAAGTCAGTTTCACCGATTACACTCGATATTTCGTTTGTCCAATCAAAATAGATATCCATTATCCTCTTATTTGTCTCCTGTCCATATTCAGTAAGCTGTACTAGCTTAGCCCGTTGATGGTCAGGATTATTGCGAAACTCAACAAGTCCAGCTTTAGCGAGTATGTTGGCCGTTCGCTGGACACTTTGTCGGGTTAGCCCCATCCGTCGAGCGACTTGAGGCACCGTTAGAGGTTTTTCATAAATGGCCGCCAGTACCTGCCAACCTGCAGCCGATACACCAATTTCCTTAATTAGTGCTTCACCGGCAGCCAGTATCCTTCTGTTCAAACGGAAGGTTGCCCAAGTCAAGCGTAAGAACGCTTTCCCCGAAGGGGTATATGTCTTTGCTTTATCTTTCATTTTGAAAGTGACAGTACTCTAACATATTGACAGTTTTTTACCGTATTGACAGAGCTCTGTCAATAAAATTTCCCAATTTTTTAATTTACTGCTATTAGAGGATTATTTTCAACTACTCATGCAGGGTAGGATAACTGCGAGTTTACATCTCCTGAGTGTAAAGAATTTCAAATTGAGCCCCCTGGTTTCATAGAATAGTCAATATTTTCAACTTGGAACCCTCTTTCTTCTCGACATTCCAGTAACTCAGCAACCAGGCAGGTGACAGCAGGGAAGCGTACTCATTCGATTTTTCTCTTGAAATCCCATCTGAATCGTGCCATAGTCTTTTTCCAACGGCACGTAAACTACTCATTGAACCTTCAGATTCAAAGGTGGAGCCATGACGCAGGAGGTTTTCTTACCCCTCGAAGGCATAAGGGTTCTCGATTTTAGTGAGGCGTATTCAGCCCCTCTCTGTAGTATGATGCTCGGTGACATGGGAGCGGAAGTTATCAAGATAGAACGAATTCAAGGAGAGTCAATGCGCCGTGGGCGAGCTGCCGGCATGCACGACCTCGATAAAGAAAGGGAAGACAAAAAAGACTCCTGCATTTTTCTCTCGGTAAACAGGAACAAGAAATGTCTCGCTGTAGACATCAGGCGAGTGGAAGGGAAGGAGATTGCCCTTCTGCTCTCCAAGAATGCCGATGTGATCCTTGAAAACTTCCGCCCTGGGGTCATGAACAGGTTGGGGCTCGGTTATGCTGAGATATCGAGGATCAATCCTAAGGTAGTATATGCCTCCCTCACAGGATGGGGTGACAAAGGGCCCTTGGCCCACAGAATCGGCGGCGATATGTGGGCACAGGCCATGGGAGGCGTGGTCAGCCGTCAAGGAAGCGAAAGCGGCCCTCCATCACTCTGCAGCGTCTCATTCGTTGATCAGGGTACAGCAGGAATTCTCGCATTCGGGATCATGGTCGCCCTCTTCGTCCGTCAGCAGCACGGAGTAGGCCAATACATCAGTACAAACCTGCTTCACAGTCTCCTCCATATGCAATCCACAGAGATTGCAGAGTACCTGATGGATGGAAGATTAGTCACAAAAGTAGGGAGAGGACTTCCGCCCCATGTAGTGCCGCCTCCAGCCGGTGCCTACAAGGCTCGAGATGGAGATGTGGTCACCATATTCGGCACTGGCCACCAGTGGCCGACGTTCTGTAAGATTCTTGGCATAGAAGAGCTGGAGCACGATCCAAGATTCGCCACAGATGAGAAACGCATCGAGCACAGAGAAGAGCTTTATGCCAGACTCGATAATGAATTTATCAAAAAGACGAGGGCAGAGTGGCAGAAGCTGTTTAAAGAGGTAAGGCTGCGCTGTGATCCATGCCTGAATTATAGAGAACTATTCGAACATCCTCAAGTAGAAGCCAATGCAATGGTTACCATTGTTGACCATCCTGTTCGAAAGAGCCTGAGAATGATCAACACGCCGGTCAAGTTGTCGAAGACACCGGTAAGACCCCATATCCCTCCTCCCCTTTTAGGCGAACACAGCCGGGAGATCCTCGTTGAACTTGGCTATCAGCGCCACCAGATCGATGAACTCATTGAGAAAGGGGTTATAAAGGTCTCCGGGCAAACAGAGTAAAAGATCTTGTGAAAGATGCCAGAACCGTGTCACTAGACAATCTATTCCATCCTCGATCCATTGCCATCCTTGGTGCTTCAAATAATCCGGCATCTAAGGGCTATGACTATTTGAAGGGGCTGCAAGAATTCGAATTTCCTGGCCGTATCTACCCTGTCAACCCCAGCACAACTAGACTTTTGGGGCTCAAATCGTATCCCCATAGACGGGATAGCCCCGGGGAAATCGATTATGTCATCTCATGTATCAATGCTCACTCAGTAATTGAGATGATGGACGACTTTGCCTCCAAGAACGTAAAGACCATTCAACTCTACACATCAGGCTTCAGTGAAACCGGTGACCCTGTGGGGAAAGCGCTTGAGCGTGAGCTGGTGGAGCGAGCCAAACAGAAAAGTATGCGGATCATCGGCCCAAATTGCATCGGGCTCCACTATCCAAAGGGGGGGGTGGCATTTGGCAGGGCACCGTTCTCCAAGAAGGGAGGGCCTGTGGGGGCTATTGTTCAGAGCGGAGGACACGCGTGGCATCTGGTAAGCAGTGGTTCCCTGCGAGGATTGGGATTCAGCAAGATAGTAAGCTTCGGCAATGCCGCTGACTTAGATGAGACAGATTTTCTGGAATATCTCACATTGGATAGAGAAACAGAGGTTATCGTTGCGTACCTTGAGGGTATCAAAGATGGCCGCAGGTTCACGGAAGCGGCAAGAAAGGTAGCCCGTGTAAAGCCCCTGATAATGTTCAAAGGGGGGCGAACCGATGCGGGGAAGAGAGCCGCTGCGTCTCACACTGGATCAATCGCCGGTAGCAAGAAGGTATGGAACGCCTTTTTTCGCCAAACCGGCATCATTCGAGCATTCAGCATAGACGACATCATCGACTTCGTTCTTCCCTTTTTGCATTTTCCCGCTATCGAGGGAAGTCATGTGGGAGTAGTAGGGAGTGGAGGTGGGGCCAGTGTCCAGGCTGCGGACGACCTTGAAAGTGTAGGATTCACCATACCGTCATTGCCCGCTGATATTAAAGAGAAACTCAAGGAATTTACCCCTATTGCCGGCTCCAGCCTGGAAAATCCGGTCGATACCGTCGAGCTCCGGAACCCCCGGAATTTTATACAGACCATTGGGTTGGTGGGCTCATGGAAAGAGATCGACATCCTCCTCGCCCATGCAGTCGTCGAGCTCACGTCTCAATGGCAGGGACAGAGTGTGCTCGATGGCATCGTGGACGGCCTTATCAAAATAAAGGAAGTAGTCGGCAAGCCAATGACGGTAGTCCTTCAATCCTATGGAACTGCTAAAGGAGCAGCCAATCTCTATCAGATTCGCAAACGGCTTGCAGATAGCGGCATTCCCGTTTATCCCACTGTGGTCAGGGCGGCCAAGGCCATCGATCAATTTGTCAGGTACCACCGAAACCATAGGGGGATGTAGCTTTTTCCGGCAGCCCTCAAAGGGGTCGGTTGTTAGCCGGGAGTTTCCAGGACGATGCATAGATAAAACGGCCAGGGAAAGTTTTCAGGATAGAACAGATTGATCATAGACTTGCACGTTCACACAACCATCTCGGGCGACAGTATTATAACGCCGGAGACCCTTGTCCATGCAGCTAAAAATAACGGATTAGAAGGTCTGTGCATTACTGAACATGGAATAGAGAAGTCGAGGCTTGCTGAAGAACTGGCCGCAAAGTATGATTTCCCTGTTTTTGGAGGTATCGAGGCAAGCACCGAACTGGGTGATATCTTGGTTTTCGGGATAGATAAGTATCCCAGGATTATCTCAAAAGCCAGCGAATTGAAGGATTTTGTTGAAGACGCAGGCGGGGTGCTCATAGCGTCCCATCCTTTCAGAAGTTACTTCTACCACTCCAACTACAATCCAAGATTAACAGTCGAGACAGGTTGCCAATCTCGACTGCTGCAACTGGTCAACGATATGGAAATGTACAACGGATGGTCAACAGAGGAGGAAGTTGTTTTTTGTCAGGGGGTGAGCAAAAAGCTCGGGTTGAAGGGTACCGGTGGGAGTGATGCCCATATTCCTCTGCAAATAGGGTGCTGCGTCACTGTCTTTGAGAACACAATCAGGACCGAGGGAGACCTGGTGGTAGAGTTGAGACAGGGAAGGGTTTCAGCCGAAGATCGCCGCCTCCCTCAACAAAAAGGTCCAATGAACTGGTTTCGCTAAAAAAGGAAAAAGTGCACGGTTGTCTGGACGAGATGGAAGGATAATACATTACACACTGCCTGATTTTTGCACCCTGACGCCTTCAACACCGTACCTTCATTTGAGAAATTGCGTCACTTAGTCTCTGGTTGACGTGTGAGAGACTTGGAAGCACGCCCGGTGACGAGAGAAATAATCTCTGCCCTTGCTTTGCCACCGGAATCGATCTCCAACAGTACAACGCTTCCCGGCCCTTGTATCTGACGGGGAAAATTCGGGCTGCCCGGATTGATCAGGAAAACATCGTTATAGACCTCAAGAAGATCCACATGGCTGTCCCCAAAGATGAGGACGTCTACCCTTCCTCTGAATTCGTAGTCCATGGCTGCTTCCAAAGTTCTCCAGGCTGGTTCAGGATAGTCAATCCCATGGGTTACACCAATGCGCATCCCAAAGAGATCCAAGACAATGTTATCCTGCAAGCGAGGATCGTGCGGCAACCGGATATCACCATTCCCTCGCGCTGCCAGTACCGGAGCGATCACTTCAAGTTCATCCAACACAGACAGGAGGTAGATATCCCCAGCATGGAGGATAAGATCAACCCCCTCAAAGATTTCCCTGATCTGTGGGGGGATTCTCTCTCTTTCAGTGGTTATATGAGTGTCTGAAATCAAACCCAATCGCATCTCTGGATCACCCTCTTATCCGAACATCGTCTTTGCTTCCCTTCTCAGTTCATCCCTGAAATCAGGATGGGCTCTGGGAATACTGCCGGTCAAAAAGTCCATACCATCCATTTCTCACTTGACATGCAAGAGATTCTCAGACATAGTTTCCCATTATCGTACGTCTTGCTTCCAGCCTTGTTGCTTCAAGTCCAAAAGCGTCTCATAACCAGTTCGCCCTTTTTTATACTATAAATACAGAGAGAAGGAAATGAAAAATCCGTCTGTTGCCACCATCACCGACGTTTTTTCGCAGGATAGAGCCCCTCTGGATAGGGGAATACTCCTGGGATACTACTTGATTTCGGCGCTTTCTCACTCGGATGCAGACCCTCAACTGGATGCGGCAACAAAATATCCCCGGAGGTTAATCCAACTTCCGAAAAGCATGAAAAGAGAAGCGGGTGAAGATGGCCATCACAGAACGAGATACCTTTATTGAGAGTCTCTTCCCCGAGTCGTCTTGTCAAAGAAGGCGAGGATCAGGGTAGTAGTTCAGAAGAGTTTCTCTATCTGGAAGACGGAATATGTCGAGTGGAGGTACGTGATATGTCATTATTGGAGAAATACTACATCGAAGAGCACCAAATATTCAGAGAAAGTGTTCGGCGTTTTTTTCAGAAAGAGCTTGCACCCCAGGCCGATGAATGGGAGGAAAAGAAAACTGTGCCAAGAGAGGTATGGAAGAAGTTCGCCGAGCAGGGCTTCCTCTGTCCATGGGTTCCGGAGGAGTATGGTGGGGCTGGAGTCGACTTCCTTTATTCGGTGATCCTCATGGAAGAAGCAGTAAGTGCGGGTTGTATGAATTGCATGTGGCCATTCGCACTGCATTCGGATGTAGTCGTTCCGTATATCCATCACTTTGGAACCGAGGAGCACTAGAAAAGGTGGCTCCCTCGTTGTGTCGCCGGCGATCTGGTGGCGGCAATCGTCATGACCGAGCCGGATGCGGGATCGGACGTTGCGTCCATTCGTACTACGGCGATAAGAGACGGTGATTATTACGTAATCAATGGTCAAAAGACTTTTATATCGTGCGGTGCTGTCTGTGATCTCGGTGTCGTCGCTGTGAAGACAGATCCAAAGGCTAATCCGCCTTCCGCGGGTATATCCCTGATCGTTGTGGAGTACGGCACTCCAGGCTTTGAGAAGGGTACCACGTTTAAGAAGGTAGGCTTTCACACCAATGATACTGCTGAGCTGATATTTGAAGACTGCAAGGTTCCCGTTGAGAACCTCCTCGGTGAGGAAGGTAAGGGTTTTAAGTATCTCATGAAAGATTTACAGCAGGAGAGATTGATAATTGCCCTGGGCTCCCAACTTATGGCTGAAGAAGCACTGAAAGTGACAATCGATTATACAAGGCAAAGGAATGTATTTGGGCGACCAGTGAGCAGCTTTCAGTATATCTCTTTTGAACTGGCAAAGATGGCAACAGAGATAGAAATTGGAAGGACCTTCATGGAGCGCCTCATAATAGACCATATCGAGGGCAAAGATGTGGTGCAACAGGTATCCATGGCCAAGTATTGGATTCCCGAGATGCTCAATCGAGTGGTAGGCCAGTGCCTCCAGTTTCACGGTGGATACGGTTATATGGACGAGTATCCCATCTCCAGGTTGTTCAGAGATGCCCGAGTCCAGACCATACTTGGGGGTACGTCGGAGATAATGCTTTTGATCATCAGCAGAAATTTGGGGTTGTAGGCTATGAACAAACTACTCTCGCAACTGAGGGTTCTCGATTTCACGATTCTTCTGCCCGGTCCCCAATCAACCATGATGCAGGGAGTCCCGGCAGTGGATGTACTCGGCATCGAATCGCCGCATTGGTTGTGCCGATCATTGCACAGTGATCGTGAACCCCGCAAAGATAATTGAAAGGAGGTTTTACCATGGCAAAAGAAAGGAAATTCTGGGACGAAGGGTTGGAGACTATGCCTTTAGACAGATTGAGGAAGTTCCAGGAGAAACGTCTTCAGGAGACAATAGGCCGTGTATATGAAAGAACTAAGTTTTACAGGCAAAAATTCGACGAGGCTGGGGTAAGACCTTCAGATATTAATACATTAGACGATCTCAAAAAGTTACCGTTGATCCACTCATCCGAGGATTTTCGTAAGGCCCCTATACCGGACAGGCTAGCCGTACCTTTTGAAGAGGTAAAATATCTGGAGTCAAGCTCGGGTACGACGGGGGTTCCTCTGGCGGTCTTGTGGAGTGGTAAAGACTGGAAGAACCTCATGGATGCAGAAGCGAGGGCGAGGTGGACGATAGGAACCCGGCCGTCTGATGTGGTCCATGTTCTGACCGGTTTCCCGTGCTGTCAAGCCGGCTATCAGCATCTCGGTGCAATGGTCATGGCGCTTAGTGCTGGAAGAGGGGTACTGGATAACCAGATAAGACTCGGCCAGATGGTTGACGTTTCGGTACTTGAATACTTGCCAAGCCTGATACTGAAGTATTTTGAAAGAGCAACGGAGATGGGCTATGACATTAAGAACGGCAGCATCCGGCTAATCTCGGCACTGGGAGAAGGTTGGGCCGAGGCTTATAAGAGAAGGGTTGAGGCCGAATATGATGTCACCTTCAGAACCCTTTATGGTTCAGTAGACGCAGGTCTTATTGGTGCAGAGTGTGAAGTAGGGGGCGGGTTACACACCTTTTTGGATTTGGTCATAACAGAGATAATTGACCCGGAAACCGGAGAGGTTTTGAGCCCTGGGCAGGAGGGAGAACTGGTGATAACCCTTTTATGGTCGGACGCTACCCCTATTATTAGATACCGGACAGGTGATGTTACCAGAATACTTCCCTATGAACAGTGTTCCTGTGGCAGGACCCATCCCAAGATGTCCATGGTCAGAGGCAGGGCGGTTCAAATCACGAAGGTCAAAGGGAAAAATATCCTTCCCATAGATGTTGAGGAGGTAATAGCTGTTATCCCTGAATTGGCAACCGACTACCAGATAATCGTGGATAAACCCGGAGAATTGGACGTTTTAAAGGTGAAGATGGAATACAAACCCAAGGCTAAAGACCAAAAGGTATTGAAGCAAAAGGTGGAAGATGCCTTTGAAAAAAATCTGGGTGTAGAAGTTGATGTTGAACTCATCCCCCTAGAAACGTTAGAACGCGATAAGTTCAAGGCCACACGGGTGATAAGAACCTATGAGGAGGACTGATGATTCACCGAAGTAGTATTTGGTTTCAGTAGCTTCGGGCGAGTCCCGAGTCGCATGTGCTACTGTGAAGGAGGAACAGATATGGCAGAAAAAAAGGTCTGGAATGAAGATGCAGAGACGATGTCGAGAGATGAGATGGAAGCCCTGAGGTTTCAAAAGTTGGAAAAACAGTTGAGATATTGCTATACTAATTCTGCGTTTTACAGGGACGCGTTTGATGGCATCGGACTCAAACCAGAAGATGTAAAGACATGGGAAGGGTTCAGGACAATCCCGGTTTTAATGACAAAGGAAGAAGAAAGGGGAGGTCAGGCAGAGACTAGAGAGACTCTGGGGCATACCTACGGAAAACATCTATGCGTGCCACCGGAAAAGATAATTGTTGCAAAGACTACGGGAGGCACCTCCGGTATTCCCACCTTTAGCCATTCCTATACCAGAAACGATCTGCATAGGTGGAACGAGTGTAATGCGAGAGCATTATGGCTCGATGGTTTCAGGCCAGGTGATAAGCTTCTCTTTTGTTTTCCGTTAACAGGTGGTTATGTCAGTAGTGGTGGCCTTTGTATCGATCCATTGATACATATGGGCGTTCTTACGATAGATGTCGGTATGGAAGCACCATTGGAAAAGATCTTTCAATTTGCTTTATGGACCGAGTCCAATGGCCTCATTGCAAGCCCGTCATTTGCAGACACCATGATAGAAAGGTGCAAAGAGATGACCGGGAAAGATATAAAGGATCTAGGGTTTAAAAGGATGCTTCTCACTGGAGAGCCAGGGATAGGAATACCGGCAGTCAGAAGTAGAATCGAGAACGCCTTTGGGGGTAGATGGTGTGATTGGATAGCCCCCAATGGTGAGGGCTTTTGTGGTTCTTGCGATCTCGATGAATTTCCTGGTTTGCACGAGGTTGCTCCAGAATTCAGTATCTGCTGTGAAGACCTGGTCGATCCGGTAACGAAGGAACCTGTCGATGTTAAAGACGGTGCAGTAGGAGAGCCAGTAATGACATCGCTGGATCGGGAAGGAGTCCCTTACGTCAAATATACGCTGGGGGATGTGGTTCAAGTATTTACCAAGCCGTGTGACTGTGGTTATCCTGGACCTGGTTACAGGAAGAAGATACTGGGGAGGGTTGAGGATGTTCTCAGAGTGGGTGGCGTTATAACTTTTCCACCGGAGATAAAGAACACCGTCAATGCCTTCGTGCCAAGAGTAACAGGGGCATTCAGGATTGTATTAACAGAACACCCACCGGCAGTAACGCCCCCCTTGAAGATTAAAGTAGAGCACGGAAAGGCTTTAGAAAAAAAGGACCTAGAAAAGCTGGGAAAGGAGATGAAGGAGAGTTTCCTGAAGAACAACAGTATCCACGTTAGTATTGAATTCGTTCCACCAGAGGCATTGGCGTCATCGAGATTCAAGACCCCCATATTTGAAAAGCTCTACACGGAATAGAAATGCGGGGTTCGTGAAGTAGTTGGGACTACCCGGAGACTGAGTAAAAGCCACCTGTTAGAGTGCGCCTGCCAATGGAAAAACAGTCCTCTATGGGGGAAATAACCCTTTTTCTTAGGATACCATTCCCGATGCCCTAGCCTATGTTTTTAATATGTCTTGATAATACGTTGGGCCTTATAGGTATCGGATACAATAGAGCCTCGCTCCAGTAGCTCGACTTCGCTCTTCACACCTAAATTTTGATGAATGGCCTCTTCGGCGCGATTCCTCAGGTTATTTAAGTCCTGAATACCCGGTTGATATTCAAGCTTTACCTTCAATTTTTCGAGTTCTCCTGGCCTATCGATAACTATCTGATAATTTTCTGCCAAACCTTCGGTACTCGCCATCACCTCCTCTATATCGAGCGGCATCACCTTCTTACCCGCCACCTTTACGATGTGCGAGATCCTTCCTTTTACCGGCAACATCCTTGGATGAGTCCTTCCACAGGCACATGGTTCCTGAGGAAATATCTTGGTTACATCACCTATCTTATACCGTATCAGTGGGAACGCCTCGTTCATGAGGAGGGCCGTGACCACAACCTCACCTTCCTCTCCGTCAGGGAGCGGTGCTCCCGTTTCGGGATCGAGTATTTCAATGTAGACCAGATCTGAGAATATGTGCATCCCATTCCTCTCCTCACACTCAGCAGTAGCGACACCGAGCTCAACCGAACCCCACAGTGTCTTAAAGGGGAGCCCGTAATCTAACTCCACCTTCTTTTTGTAAGATTCAGCCCACGCCTCTCCTACACCGCTTACATATCTGAGTTTGCTGTTCCTCACATCGAAACCCAGCTCCTTTGCCCTCTCAAAGTATTTGAGCATCAAGCTCGGCATGTGTTCGATTATGGTAACACCTGCTGTTTGGGTGAGACTGATCTGTTTGTCCATGAATCCCCTTCCAGCGCTGATTAAGAGACAGGTAGCCCCCATCTCAACATATCCCCGGTGGCAGCAATCGAATCCTGTAAGAACCTGGACGACATCGGATGGCCTTGCCCCCATCGTCCATCTCCCCCTGGCTTCACCCTCGAAGAAGGCCTTTACATCTCTCGCACTGTAGGGGATGGGTTCAGGAATTCCAGTGGTTGTACCTGACGTGGAGTGAAACATCTTGACTTCGCTCAAAGGAACTCCGAGCTTATCCTCAAAAGGGGCATCACGTATGTCTTTCACATCATCTGTTAAAGGTAGTTTTTTAATGTCCTCCAGGGTATTTATATCCGATGGTTTCACACCGGCTTCATCAAACTTCCTTTTATATACTTTGCTCTTCTCATATGCGTGGGCTACAAGGGATTGAAGTCGCTTTTCCTGCAGCTCCTTCATCTTATCCATCGGCATTGTTTCTAACTCTTCATTCCAGTATTTCCTTTCCTTTTCCATGTCGTGACCTCCTTTCTGTTAACTATTACGGTTCATGAATTCCCCTACTGCGTTACCGGTTTTATCCAGGCTAGAATGGGTACGAGTATGTTTTTATCTACATCTGTTTTGTGAACCGGTAATACCCTACTCTTTCTTTAAACTAAACTCCCACTTACAACTGACGTCCTCCCGAGATTTCCTGGGAGGACCGTCAAGGAACTTTACCTTTACCCGTGGGTCCAAACTCTCGGCGTATTTTTGGAAAACTGTGGTCCCCACCGGTTCACAGGTGAATTCCTTTCTCCCTGCATTTTCCATAGCTTCCAGGGACGGACATTTGTAAAGGGCGAATACTCCCCTCCTTTCTGATGACTCTTCTATCTGCTGTTCCATACAGGGAACAAAGGCAGAGTGTTTTAAGGTCTCGATGATGCCCGGGATACCTTCTTCTTCTATTCCGAGGACTCTTCTGAGTAACCGTGCTTCATAGGGAAAGTACCCCTCCCACGCCTTCGTATCAATATCGAGAGCGGCCTGATAGCCAAACCTCTCTTCCACTGCCAGAAACCAGAAGCCGTCCAGAGCGAGAAAGAGCCTTGAATATGCCTTTATTAGGTCAATTAATTTTTCTTTCGGCAGGTTTGTAAGATCCACTTCGTTCATGGTACTAACCTCCTTGTGAAATAGTTATCTACCAGTTTGCAACTGAACTCATTGTGAATGCGGCGATTACTTTCATTTATAGTAGTTTTGAATCTCCTGTCAAGGGATTTTTCTTTCTGGAGTTTCCCGAATTTGGAGTGAACCCCTTTGTCTCTTGGCGAAATTTGCTGGAGTAGTGGGGCACCCTGAAAGGGTCACTGGGTAATAAACTGTTGCCCAAACAGACACAGTAAGAGCTTTGAAAAAGTATCGCTGAGGCTGAATTAATAGATTTTTTGGGGAACCCATCTGAACGAAGCGGAGGACATGCATTTTCGGGTGTTTGACCCGCCACAGGCGGGGAGTTTCTGAAAATGCCTGAAGCAAGTTCTCAGATGGGTCAAAAAATATATTCTGAAGGACGAAGGGATGCTTTTTCAAAGTAAGCCAGGTGTCATAGTTAATCGGCTATTAGACAGATCCAAAAAAGGTTTTGGCGAAAGCGAAAAGGGAGTTAGGCAACAGCCTCGGAACCAGTGAGCAAAGGGGATAAAGGGGTTCAACTTGCTATGTTTCTCAATAGGTTCTTACTATCCGCTGTGCCTTGAACTGGGTTTTCGTCAGGGTCCCTTGGGGTACCAGTTCAATCTCGCATCGGAGCGAATTTTCATTTTCAAATGCCTCTTCCAATTCCTCTCTGAACGCTCTCAGGTTGGAACCCCCGGGTCTATACTCAATCCTTAATCTTAGCATGTCCAACTCACCCGGCCGATCGACAATTACTTGATATTCCCTACCCAATCGATGGTTCCTGCCTACAAAATCATCTATATCACTTGGGAAGACTATCTTTCCCTGTACCTTGACCATGTGGTACACCCTTCCCCTGACCGGAGCTATCTTGGGGTGTGTTCTCTCACATTGACACGTTCCATGATCGAGGAGCATGGTAACATCCCCCGTTCTATACCGTACGAGGGGCATAGCCTCCTTGGTTAAGGTTGTTATGACCAGTTCTCCCATTTTTCCAGTCGTAAGGGGAGCCAATGTTTCTATATCGACTACTTCAAGGAGGTAATGATCTGCCCATAGATGCAAGCCATCCCTCTGACTGCATTCACCTCCAATCCCCATAACCTCTGCAAAGCCGTAGATGTCATAGAGCTCAATCCCAGTTTCTTCGCGGATGCGGTTCTTGACGGGTGCTGCCAGTGGCTCACCCACTAAAATAGCGAGCCGCAGTGAGGTGTCTCTCCGTATGTTGATACCCATTTCACGTGCCTTGTCAAGGAACATTAATACATAGCTGGGCAGGCCGAGTATTACCGTGGATTTTACGGTCCTCGCCAGCTCTATCTGTTGATCCAGGATCATTCTGCCCGCCAAACCGGACAGTACCCTCGAAGCCAATCTTTTCATAAGTGGAACAGCAGCATCCCACGGTAGAAGGAGCTGTATTGTATCATCAGGCCTCAGCCCAGCCATTCTGGCAGCCCTGGCAAATAGGCCAAACCCCTGTTCTACGTCCTTTTCAGTCATCGCTACCGGCAGGGTTTTACCGGAGACCGTTCCGGAAGTCGTCATAATCTCAGTTATAGATTCCCAATCCAGAGCCAGCTTTGCCTCTATAGGAGTAATGGCAAACTCCTCCAAATAGCTCGTCAAAGGTAATTTGAGGAGGTCTTCCAACGACGTGATATCAGTTGGTTTAATACCCGCTACTTCAAACTTCCTTTTGTAAAAGGCAGTTTTTTCGTGAGCATACTCCACTACTGTTAAGAACCTTTCTTCCTGAATCATCTTCAGCCTGCCTGATGGCATCATCTCAGCCTCAGGTTCCCAGTATATTTCCATACGCGGGTCCTCCTGACTACGTCTCGCTCTCAAAGTTCACATTCCGACTGATACTATACCAACTAACCCCTTCCCTTGCCTCTCGAACTGTGAGTAACACACTCTCGAACCACGTGTCAAGGTTTAATCGAGCTGGAGTTTCCCGAGTTGCTGGCGAAGTATTTTCGGAACACCATGATTTCATTAC
>JBDRGH010000323.1:0-12598 GCA_043818015.1 Pseudomonadota bacterium | reverse complement strand
GGGATTCCTTGCATAAAGATATTTTAACGACTGGGTCAACGTTCCTTATCTGTTCAACTATAGTTTTAAATAATAGGCACTCAAGTGGCCTCCATATTTAGAGCCGAACAAAGAAGGACCAGGGTTAGAGTCGAGTCGAACTGGACGCCAAACTTCAAAGTACTTGCATTCTCAAACAACATGTGTTATCGTGCCACACAAGCTTATTAGATCATCACCGAACCCGCGAAGCAAAGCAAGACAATCACAGCATAGCTAATGGGTTAGCGTACTAATAAGAATGAATGCCGGAGCGGAAAAGGATACTTTCCTCAAGCTCCCCAAACTTTACTCCAGAATGATAAAGAAAGGACGGTACGTATGTCAGATTTTCACCAGGAAGGAATTATCACCACCCTCCATGGTCTCTATGAAATCTTTGACCGTGAAGAATACCTCACAAGCCTCGAACAGAAACTTGAAGAGTATTCTCGCCACCTCAAAATCAGCCTTCTTCTTCCATCTCTCTATTCTGAGATTCAGAGAGTCCTCAAGTGTTAGACCGGATCATGGATGGGATTGAGCAGGTCAACTATCTCCACAGCGTAGTGGTTGCTCTGGGAGGGGCTCCAGAACAGGACCAATTTCGGCATGCGAAGGAATACTTTGGGAGGCTCAATACAGGCGAGCGGGATGTGAAGATAGTCTGGGTGGATGGTCCACGCATCCAGCAAATCTTCCGGACGATCCAGGAACGCGAGATCCCCACCGGTTTTCCGGGTAAAGGACAATCAGTGTGGATTGCCTTAGGGTATCTCTTTGCCCGGGAAGACTGCGATGTGATCGCCCTTCATGACTGCGATATTCTCACGTACGATCGCATCCTGTTAGGAAGGCTCATCGAGCCTACTGCAAACCCCAACAATGATTTTGAATTCTGTAAAGGCTACTATCCGAGGATTTCGCCTGTGGAACGGGCTATGAAGGGGAGGGTCACGAGGCTGTTCGTTTCTCCCTTTGTGGATGCCATGGTCCAGATCATGCACCAAATGCAAAACCACGAACTGGAGCGCTTCTTCAGCTATCACCGGACATTCAACTACCCCCTCGCCGGGGAATTCAGCTTCGCTACACGCCTTGCCCGCGGCATCAATATCGCCTATGACTGGGGGCTGGAAGTTAGTACCCTCTCTGAGGTCTATCACCGGGTGATTGATCGAAAGATTGCCCAGATAGAATTAGCCCCAAACTACGAACACAAGCACCAGGATATCTCTCCAGACGATGCCAATCGGGGCCTCCATCGGATGGTGGTGGACATCGCCAAGTTCTACCTCAACTACATGCGGTCCCACGGCGTGCCTCTGGATGATGCCCTCGTAGAAATGATTCAGCAGACTTACTATCAGAATGGCTTAATGTTCATCAAGGCGTACAGCGACGATGCCGAAGTTAACGATCTGGTCTTCGACCGGCACCAGGAAGAGTTAACCGTCCGATATTTTCGGGACTTCCTGTGGACAGCCTGGCAGCAGAGTCAATCCCAGCGCGAGGGCACCCTGATCCCTTCGTGGAACCGGGTCTTGTATGGCATGCCCGACATCTACCCAGATGTTCTGAGAGCTGTAGAGGCGGACAATGTCTGAAGTGATATATCCTGGGGGATCGCCATCACGTGCTCATGGATATGCGAATACACCTCAAAATAAATAAGTGAAAGCCCCACCACCTGCAAGGCGGTGGCTTCGGGTCGTCGACTGCAAATCGATTAAGGGATACAAATCCGAAGCACGAAATCCGAATTTCGAAACAAATCCCAATGATCGAAATCTCAATGACCCAAACCCCCTATTCGCCGAGTTCTCCATGTCTCTGCTGACTTTTGACATTGGGACATTCGGATTTTTAATTTGTTTCGGATTTCGATATTCGAATTTCGGGTTTATCGAACTGAAGTCTTCGCCTGAAGGCGAGGGTTTTTCTCCCATTCCCCGAAAGAGACAATAATAAGAGATGCATTCCACACGAAAGACAGCCAAAAGAAACTCAGCGAGAAACGGAGGAGTAGATGTCTTCTAAAATAGCCTTTGTTACGTACGAGACTCCCTTTGCCCCCTGTGGCGGGATCGCCGCGGTAATGGGACGTTTACCTGGCTACGTAGAAAAGGCTTCTTCCCTTGATACCGTCGTCATCACACCATTCCATCACATAATAGAAAAAACGTCATCCCTCGAAAGCAAAATGGAACTTATAGCTGATATTGATATCCCATTTGATAACAAGAATGTCAGGGTAAACCTCTATCGGTACGACGACAACAGATACGAGTGGAGATGGTACTTTCTCAAACCGTTGGATACCCGTTTTTTTGCCGGGAAACGCCACCCTTATGACGTTGTGGAAGCCAAGGATAAAAATTCGAGAAACCTCTTGCGAGATTCCCTATTTTTCGGTTCAGTGGTGGCCCGTGTGCTCCCCCTCATAGATCAGGAGACCCGCTGGAAGCTCATGTTACAGGATTGGGAGGCAGCAACCACGGCCCTCGCCCTGGCGGATCAGGACGGAGACCATAAACTGTATTTAACTCTCCATAACAGCTATGACAGTGGAGTCACAGATGCCGATCTTTCACGGGTGGGGATCGATCCAGCTTCTTGTCCGGGTGGAACCGTACTCCAGCGGGCGCTTCCTCTCGTAGAACGGACGATCTTTACTGTTTCCGCCCAATTTGCCCTGGACCTGACCGAGGATGTCTTCCAGGCGGACGTTATGGCACCTCATTTGAAGGACGAATTGAAACCCAGGCTTCTCGGCGTCGACAATGGTCTCTTTGCAAACCTTGCTCTTGGCAATGACATCGTGTCTGAGATGATGCGCGGCAATTTCGCGCCCGTGCAGGAATGGAAGAATATCAGAAGACGGGAGGCCCTTCAAGCACTGGACAAATTTGTGCCTTCAGCGGAGAAGCCTATCTGGGGTAATCTTAAAAAGTTCAAAAGAGATGACTCTCCATGGTTTGTCCTTGCAGGAAGGGATGACCCACGTCAAAAGGGCTACGATGTTGCAGTGAACGCTATCGCAGACTTTTTGGAACAAGGTGGAAAAGCACGATTCCTCTTCTTCCCAATTCCTGGAGACGAAGGTTTAGAAGGCTTGTTCTTCCTGAAAAGGCTATCGGGGAAATTCCCTGAGAGTGTCCTTGTTCTTCCGTTTTTGTTTCAAGAGGGGTTTTTCGCAGCCCTCCAAGGGGCTACTTACGGAGTCATGCCTTCACTGTACGAGCCATTCGGAATGGCCAACGAATTCTATCTCAATGGCACGGTAGGGATCGGTCGGGCTACCGGAGGAATCATCCAGCAGATCATTCCCTTTCGAGCAGCCCTGTCCTTCAGTCGCGCCGTAAAGGTGAGGACCGATCCCTGGCATGCCGCCTCTGCCAAACCTACCGGAATTCTATTTCGAGAAAGGGATGATATAGGGTCTGCCGCTGATGATTGGAGGGGAATTAACGCAGCGGAATACAATATCAAGGACAGAAACCTTGACCGAGTTGAGCAGCGAAAGAGGTACCCTCTCTTTCAATCGATGGCTGACGAACTCAGGCTCAGTATTATTGATGGAGTTCGGGTCTATAAAGAGAGTCCTGAACTCTATTACAGCATGCTCGCAGAAGGGATAAGCTACATCAGGCAATGTTTCTCCTGGGAGCGAGCTGCTCAAGAATACGTCCGCAACTTGCAAGAATAGCAGTGGAGGCTTACTAGCGTTTTATCACGGATGCACGCATCACCCGGTCACACCCTCGTCCGTCACTTTTCTCACCAATAAAATCAAGAAGAGCCCGACGGCAGCCATAGCGGTACTAATCATGAAGGCGTAATCATAGGAGCCTGTTCTATCCCGGAGGATACCGGTAACCCAGTGAACCAGGATAGCCCCGAGACCGTAGAATGGTGTCCATGCACCAATAACGGTTCCCATCACGTTTCTTGGAAAATAGTCCCCGGCACAGGCACCGTAGATGGGAAAGGTCGCTCCGTAAAAAATGGCCACAGCCCCCACAAGGACATAGAGCATTCCCCAGGAGCTTCCGCTGAACAGGATACCCGTCAGAAGGGCCGCGATAAAAGAGTTTGAAACGATAATGACCCTTTTTCGACCCAGGTAGTCGGACAGGGGCAAGATCGTTAATACCCCTACCACTTGACAGACACCATGCACCGTAGCCAGAAGACTCGCCTTTTCAAGGGATAGTCCAATTTGGTATTTGGCATAGTCCACCATAAAAGTGGTGATACCGTAGAGACTATAGGATATAGAAAAGTAGGAAAATCCAATAAGCCAGAACCTGCTGTCCTTCAAAACCAAGGAAAGAGAGCCCCTCGTGGACTGTACTGCTGAATCTGCATCATTCGCCCGGGGAGGCACGCTCTCTCCCCACGGTGAATACCCGGAGTCCTCTGGATCGCTTCTCAACAAAAGCCCGTTAACTCCGACCATCACCAGTGCCCCGGTTCCCAAAAAATACCAGGCGTAGTGCCAGTTGAAATGGTGCACGATCCAGGGGAAAGCCGCCCCCATGGTTGCAAAACCCAGCCCATACCCCGTAGAAAGAATCCCCAGGGCCAACCCTCTGTGATTGGGAGAAAACCATCGCTGTACTACAGTAATTACCGGCGTCCACATTCCTGTGGCCCCAATACCGGCTACGGCGTAAAAAAGACAGGCCTCCCATAGGCTCCTGACAGTTCCCATCAGAAGGACACCAACCGAGAGAACAAGGCAGCAAGCTGTGATCACACGGCGGGCCCCGAGCCGATCTGTCAGATAACCGGTAAGGGGAGTCAAGACAATATAGGAAAAAAGGTAAGAATTGTAGACTGATCCGCCGGCTGTCCGACCGAAACCCAGGGTCCGAATCATCTCTGGAAGAACCACCCCATATCCGAGGCGGACAGAATAGTTAATAAAAAGGTTAACAAAACAGGTTCCCAAGATGATCCAGGCCCAGTGAAAAGATCTCTCTTTTTCCACGATCTTCCCCACTTTTTTCTACAGCCTGATTACCTGATCGGAAAAGACACCGGGGCAGAAGCATTACTCCGAGCCTGTCCGCGTCCTCTCTCCCTTCCCGGGGTGCGAAGCTATAAATATCACGAAGCCACGTGATCGGTCAAGGAGATTTCCTCGGGAGTTTCCTGATTTTCTAGTGAACTCCTTTGTCTTTGAGCGAAATTTGCTGGAGCAGTGGGCAAAGGGTTAAAGAGGTTCACTTCCACGAGCCGTTGCCCAAACGGAAATAGTGCAAGCCTTGAAAAAGCATCCCTTCCTACTTCAGAATATATTTTTTGACCCATCTGAGAACTTGCTGCAGGCATTTTCAGAAACTCCCCGCCTTCGGCGGGTCAAACACCTGAAAATGCATATCTTCCGCTTCGTTCAGATGGGTTCCCCAAAAAATCTATTGATTCAGGCTCAGGGATACTTTTTCATAGCAAACTAGGTTCCGTGCTTAGTCCGCCATACGGGGTCAAAAAGGATTTTGCACAAAGCGGAAAGGGGTTCACTTAAAAAATACCAGATTGTGAATGATATCATAGTAGTGCGAAAATACTTCCTGAAAAAATCAGGCAACTCGAGGATTCCCTTTATCCAGTTTTCTATTGACTTTCCGCGGGGACTTTAGTAGTTTCGTCTTAGATCATACTGTTCCACCATCGTAATCATCAAAGAAACCCACAGGTTAGTTGTCGGGAAAAACAAGGGTGAAAAGAATGGTGCAACCCTTAAGTTCAAAGAGGATTTGAGGGTTTTTTACTTTTGACCCCTGAAGCCACAGCACCATGAGTTTCACCTTATCACTGAGGCAATGCTAGCTATGAGTCGACCGTTTCACGGCGGCAATTTGAAGGAGGCGACCTCAAGGTACAAAATCGCCGGGGATAAGATTATTGATTTCAGTGCCAACATCAACCCCTTGGGTTTATCCCTTAGGGTGAAAGAAGCTCTGTCAAACAGTATTGAAACCGCCCTTCGCTACCCTGATCCTTACTGTGAGGGCCTGAAGAAGGAGATTGCCGCCCACCTGGAAGTCGATGATAGGAATATTTTAGTGGGAAACGGATCTTGTAATCTGATATACTTAATCCCACAAGTTCTTACCCCTCGAAGGGTCTTGATCCCTCTTCCCGCGTTTAGCGAGTATGAATATTCAGTAAAGATAAATCAGGGGACGTGTGAGTTCCTTTCTCTAGAGGAAACCACGCGGTTTTGTTTGAAGCCGGAGTCCGTCGTTGAGAATCTCAAGGATATAGATGCTGTTTTCATATGTAACCCCCATAACCCTACTGGCAGGGTCATGGTTAAGGAAGCTCTTCTTTTTCTGATTTCTGAGTGCGAAAAGGAGAATGTAGGCGTGGTTGTCGATGAGGCTTTCGTCGATTTTGCCGAAGATTACGATAACCTGACCCTGGTTAAAGAAGCTGTTTTACGAAAAAGCCTCCTGGTTTTGAGGTCGCTTACCAAATTTTTTGGGCTCCCGGGCCTGAGAGTGGGATATCTGGTGGGAGAAAGGCGGTTAATTGATAGGATATCGCTAAAGCAACCCCCCTGGATGGTAAACGCCCTAGGACAGAGTGCTGCTCGGGAGGCATTGAAAGATCAAGAATATATTGAGGAAACGAGGAAGTTTATTCGTCAAGAAAGAGACTACCTTTTTTCGGAATTGCAACGGTTAGACGGTATTGAGCCTTACCCATCAGAAGCTAACTTTATTTTTTGCCGTTTGACTCACGAGAGGATGGACTCAACGCTGCTCACTGATGAGTTAGGTCGCCAGGGGATTCTTATTCGGGACTGCTCCACCTTTCGCGGTTTGGACAGAAAATTCATCCGTCTCGCAGTGAGGAGAAGGGAAGAGAATGTTACATTGATTTCTGCCTTGGGGAAAATATTCCGCTCTTCTTCCGCTTCGTCAGGGCTGGTACCTCAAGAATCACGCTAATGCTTCCTCCAAAACAAAGCTCTTATTTTTCGCACGGGGCTGTTCAAACAAAAATTCCTTTGACCGATTATTAAAACCTTTTTTGTTAATAAATCCTGGCGAAGCGAAAAGGGATTTGGGCAACCGCCTCTTCAGTATTGACTGAGCATCGTGGCCCCTTCAAGGTTTATCTCCAATCCACTGTTTTCAGGAGGGAATCATGCCTTACCAAACCATCCTCTATAGCGTAGTTGAACCAGGCATCTTGAAAATCACTCTAAATCGCCCGGAAGTGCGTAATGCCGTTAACGATCAACTAATTACCGAGCTGAATGCCGCTTACGAAACAGCACGGAAGGACAATTCTCTGGGGGCAATTATTGTTACTGGGGCAGGTACTGCTTTTTCTGCCGGTCTGGACTTGGTCGCCTACCGTGGTAAATCGCCTTTGGAATTCAGGAGATTTATAGAGAGATTCTATCTCGAAATGACCGAAATTCTCTATAAAATGGGCAAACCGGTCATTGCCGCCGTCAACGGGCCTGTCCTGGCGGCCGGGTGCTCCATCGCTTTTTCGTGTGATATGGTGATTGCGTCGGAAAGGGCAATTATTGGCTACCCGGAAATCAACGTGGGTTTGGTCCCGGCCATGCATCTTATCTTATTACCCCGTCTCGTGGGTAAGCATAAGGCATTTGAACTGGCCTTTACGGGAGAGCCCATTTCAGCTAAAACGGCAGCAGATATTGGCTTGATAAATCACGTGGTTCCCCATGAGAAACTGGAAAAGGAAGCTATGAAATTCGCCCGTAATTTCGCCGGAAAATCGTCGCTCGTAATGAAAATGAACCGGGATGCTTTTTACCGCGGATTAACGATGGAATTCAGGGCGGGGATAGCCGATGCCGGTGATGCACTGGCTATACTGGCGAGTTCTGATGATGCCCTTGAAGGAATGACAGCCTTCAAAGAGAAGCGGAAACCGATATGGAAAGGAAGATGAATCATCTATCCTGATGATGGCTTGGCTGATAATCCTAACTCATTAGGATCATCTCCACCAACTAAACCCTCATGCCCCGTGGGGCACCACGAAGCATGAAAATAACTTGTTTAAGGTTTTATTTTCGTAGTAAATGGGAGAAAAACCACTCATTAAGACAATTGAGCTTACGGGGAGGGGTTCTATTATGTACTATGCAGAGAGATTGGCAAAATGGGTTGTTGACCTAAAGTACCAGGATATTCCGGTGGATGTGGTTGAAAAAGCTAAGGTCTGTATCTACGATTGGGTATGTATAACCGCTTATGGTGGAAACTCTCCTTGGGGTAATGCCCTTGTGGATATAGTCAGGGAAATCGGGGGGAAAGGGGAGTCTACCATTTTGGTGCATAAGGATCTGGTGCCCTGTACCAATGCGGCAATGGTGAATGCAGTTATGGCCCTGAGTTATGACCTCAGTGATACGTATCCCCGGGTTGAACTGCACCCCAGTTGTAGTGTTATAGCCTCGGCTTTGGCCATGGCTGAGAGGGAGGATGCAACAGGGAAGGACCTTATAACCTCTGTCGTAGCTGGCTATGAGGTCATAACCAGGGTTGCGTCAGCCATGAACAGAAGACCTGAGAGCTTCACTGCTATCAAGGGATTTGAGGCTAATTCCATATTTCCTCCATTCGGCGCCGCAGCCGCTTCGGGTAAACTCCTTAATCTGAATCAGGAGGAGATGGCTAACGCCTTTGGGCTGGCAGGGGGATCGATGGGGGCGGCTACCATTGAGTACCTCCTCGACGGGAACTGGACTTACAGATGGAACTCAGGAAGGGCATCCCACAACGGAATCTTGAACGTCCTCATGGCGAAAAAAGGATTTATGGGACCTCATGCCGTCTTTGAGGGACACTGGGATACGAAAGGAAGGTATGGAGTCGTCAATGCCCTTGCCGGGGAAATGATGTACACTGGTGACCTAGTAGATGGCCTCGGAGAAAGATGGAATATTGAAGAGATGGCTTTCAAATATTACGGATGCTGTCACTATAACCAGGGGTATACCGATGGGATTCTCAAACTCATGAAGGAACATGGATTTAAGGCAGAAGACATAAGAGAGATAACGGCATATGTTCCACATTTTGCTCTCTTCCTAGGGGTTCCCCGGGAGGTTAAAGTGAAACCGAAAAATCTGACCGTATCTCAGTGGAGTCTACCGTTCATCCTGGCCACGGTAGTGTTTGACGGACACCTCCTTAACCCCAGAGACCAGCTGTCGGATAAGAGATTAACAGACGAGAAGATTTTGGATCTAGCGGATAGGGTGAAGATAGAGAGGGATAGGGAACTGGATAAGGCCTTTATGGAAAAGGGCATCTTTAAATCCCCCCTCAAAGTTCTCTTGAAAAATGGCACGCAATACGAGGTCACGTCCACGTGTAAAGGATTCAGTCATAATCCCCTGACCGAGCAGGAGATGGATAACAAGTTTGACGTCCTCACCTCGGGTGTATTTGAGGAACACAAAAGAGAAAAGGTAAAAAATGCATTGAAGAACCTTGAAGAGATTGAGAGTATTTCCGCATTGGTGAGAAGCTGGTGATACAGAAGTAAACAAACCCCTCAAGGAGGTCCTCATGGGTGTTTATGCGGTATTCTGGCGGGAGATGCTCATATTAAAGAGAAGGCTCGTAAGAAGCTTGACTTCCTACACTGTGTCCCCTCTTCTCTTTCTCATTGCCTTCGGGTGGGGGATGGGAAGAAATTTGCAGATAGAAGGAGTAGACTATCTGACCTTTATGATACCGGGGCTCATCGCTCTCTCCTCCATGAGTCAGACTTTCAGCATGGCGATGGAAATCAACATCTCCCGCTTCTACTGGATGACCTTCGAGGAGTTTCAAACCGCCCCTATTTCCTCTCTCTCTGTAGTTCTGGGGGAGGTGTTGGGTGGAGTGGTGAGGGGAATGCTCGCTTCTCTCATAATAGTCATACTGGCTCTCGGCTTTGGGGTTAAACTCCTGCTCAGTGGAGGTTTGGTACTATCCTTGTTCATCAACACCTTTCTCTTTGGCTCGGCGGCGGTGATCGCCTCTATGTTGATTAAATCCCATGCCGACCAGGCCAGCTTCAATGGGTTCTTCATTGTCCCCATGGCCTTTCTCTGCGGGACATTCTTCCCATTGTCCAGACTTCCTGAGTGGGCCTATCTCACAGCACAGGTTCTCCCCTTGACCCATGCCAGCGTTTGCATTCGAGCGGCAGCCCTCGGAAAGGATCTTCCAGTAATTTCCCTTATAGTTATGATCATCTACTCGGCGCTCTTCTTTTTGGGAGCAATTGCCTGCGTGAGGAGAGCAAGCATTTAAGAAGCTTCTGCCCGTGCAAAAATTCCGTCGAGTGGCGAGAAAACACCTATGACAAAAATTCTAAGACCTGTCATCAAGACCGAAAGGTTGACCAAGATATACGGCACTATCACTGCCGTTGACAATCTTGATCTGGAGGTAGCAGAAGGAGAGATATTTGGGTTCTTGGGTCCCAATGGAGCAGGAAAAACCACCACCTGCCGGATGTTGACTACCCTGACCAAACCCACATCTGGCCGGGCTTTCGTATCTGGTTTTGATGTAGTGGCCGAGCCGGTGAAGGCCAAAGGAGGAATTGGGGTAGTACCCCAGTACCTCAACGTGGATGGTGAACTGACCGCATATGAAAACCTCAAGCTTCACGGAATGCTCCACGGGATGGAACGGTGGGAAAGACAGAGACGCATCAAACAGATGCTCGACTTCGTGGAACTCACGGATCGAGCTTCCTCCCTGGTCAGCACGTTCTCGGGGGGGATGAAAAAAAGGCTTATGATGGCAAGGGCATTGCTCCATGAACCGAAGGTATTGTTCCTCGATGAACCTACAGCAGGACTCGACCCTCAAACCAGAAGGAGAATCTGGGCTCTGATTCGGAGCATAAATCAGGGAGGGGCTACCGTGTTTCTTACCACCCACTATATCGAGGAGGCAGAGGTCCTGTGCCACAGGGTGGGAATCATCGACTACGGAAAACTGATCGCCTTAGACCCGCCCGGGCAGCTCTTGAAGAGAATAGGCAGTTGCGTTGTGGAGAGTGTCAATGACGATGGTACCGGGGCCAAGTTTTTTGAAAACAGGGAGGAGGCGGCCAAGTTTGCTGTGTCTTCAGGTAAAGATCTCGTTATCCGAAAGAGTAATCTGGAAGATGTCTTCATAATGCTTACCGGGAGAAGGGTGAGCGAGTAAACTTGACTCTACCCTCACTTTGAGAGGATATCATGATCGTTGGCGTATTAAAGGAAATCATGGCTGATGAAGACCGAATTTCTTTGCTGCCGATTGGTGCAGAAGTACTGGCGCAACACGGACATCAGGTACTGGTAGAAACCGGAGCTGGCTCAGCAAGTGCTTTCTTCGATGAGGACTACGTATCGGCAGGTGCGGAAATCACCTCGACAGCAGAAGAGACATGCCGGCGAGCGGATATGATAATGAAAGTGAAGCAACCGCTGCCGGTGGAATATGACCTCTTGCAGAGAGGACAAATTGTGTTTGCCTATTTTCATTTTGCGGCTTCTGAGGAGTTAACACGTGCCGTTATTCGATCACAGTGTGTGGCTATTGCCTACGAAACGATTGAAACTGAAGACGGTTGTTTACCGCTGTTAACTCCCATGAGCGAGGTTGCCGGCCGCATGGCTGTGCAACAGGCTGCCAAGTATCTGGAACGTGAACACGGAGGGCGGGGGGTCTTGCTGGGTGGTGTACCGGGTGTTGAACCGGCAACCGTGGTTATTCTGGGAGGCGGTGTAGTGGGGACGAATGCAGCAAAGATGGCTGCAGGTCTTGGTGCTAGAGTCTACGTCCTAGACGCAAATCTGAAACGTTTACGCTACCTCAGTGACGTACTGCCCCCCAATGTCGTAATGATGATGTCAAACACGCACAACATACGGGAACTGCTGAAGGTGGCAGATGTAGTTATCAGCGCTGTACTCATTACCGGCGGTAAGGCCCCAAAGTTGATTACCAGAGACATGCTTGCACTGATGAAAAAGGGCGCCGTCATTGTGGATGCGGCAATCGACCAGGGAGGGACGCTGGAGACCTCGCGCCCCACTACCCATGATGATCCGATCTATGAAGTGAATGGTATCATTCACTATTGTGTTACGAATATGCCGGGGGCTGTACCGATGACTTCTACAATCGCACTGACCAATGCCACGCTTCCATATGCCGCCGAAATTGCAGATAAGGGATATAAACGAGCCATTTTGGATAATCCGGCGATCAGGAGAGGTGCCAATATTGTTCTCGGCAAGGTTACCCATAAGAACGTGGCGGATGCATTCGATATGCTCTATACACCCGTGGAAGAAGTGCTGAGGGAGGTTTGATTCGCGCTTTTCGCCCCCAAACGACCTTCGGTCCCGTGTGGTATTTGCAGAAAACCCTCTTTTCCCCGTTATAGTGGTTTAAAGGCCAGATACGTCTTCATGTTTTCACCTTCGCCTCTGTGGAGAAATTTGACAGTCAAGGGCATTCCTACTTTTATTGTTTCCGGGTTGCTCGGATCTACATCGTCAATTCGTGCATCGACCTTTGTA
>JBDRGH010000322.1:0-4109 GCA_043818015.1 Pseudomonadota bacterium | reverse complement strand
TGGAGAAGACGTTAGTAATCCAACCAGTCACGCCCCCGGCTTTCCGGGGGGGGGGTAACTATATCCTCCGACTAAGATTGAACGGTAACGGTCAGGTGTCTAAAAGAGGATCAAAAATGATCGAGCTACAGACTAAAGGAGGTATGAGAAGTGAAACCGGACATCGTTATCTATGGAACAGAAGGGTATCCCTTCTGTCAAAAGGCCCGAGAAGATTATGGCAATCGCGCAACCTTTTACAACGTTCAAACTGACCAGAGCAGGTTAAAAGAGATGCTCGAATACTCGAAAGGTTCGGATAAAGTACCTGTTATCGTGGAAGGCGGAGAAGTAACCATTGGTTACGGCGGATCGTGAAGTCTTTCGTGAAGTTGCTGAATGCATGCCGTGCGTATGCAAAAGATTTGAACAGCCTTCTCAAAGTGGAAGACTCAACTGTCCACTCGTCCCCATGTGCGAATCTTCGAACCCGCCCAAAATGATAAAGGCAGCAGGTATCTTCACCTTCCTCAAGGAATCAATAGGAAGGAATTTTGCCTGGCGTAGTCGAAAGATGGATGAGTATTCCGGGGCGAAGGGGGAATATAATGTTGCTTAAAGGATATGACTTCACCGTCGGTATGTGTATGGCAGACCCTGACAAGATTAGAATAGTGGCACAGCTTACAGATGATATCGGGGAGGTACTGCCTTATCTCAATGCCACTCTTAGAGGATGTACGTATAATCACGATGAACAGATTCTCACCCTGAAAAAGGATGGCAGGCAGATAACCCTCCGTCCTGAAGCGATCGCAATCACCAAGCTGGAAGACGAAGACAAGGCAAGAGAAATCTTAGACTGGTTAAAAGACCTCATAAATGGGACCTATAATCATCGCGAAAGTATGAAACCAAAGTTTGATAGCTGGGCGGTACTAACTCCATTGAGTCTTTTCGGTTTGCTTCCGGGTGAGAAATGCAATGATTGTTCTGGAAAAGACTGTTACGGTTTTGCCAGGAAGTTAATAGACGGAGAGGTAAACATTATGCAGTGCAAACCTCTTTTCACCAGTGGGTTCAAAGAGAAAAGAAGAAAGATATTGACCCTTTTGCAACAGGCTGGATACGATGTTCCAGCCGAGTTTTTGTAAGCGATGATGAAAATGAGGCGGGGTAAATGTGTGTGGGCATATCTCCTTTCTGGATAGAAAAGGTGAGGATTAATCCCAAAAGACCGTGGTAAGGCGATAACAAATCCGGTGTGGGGCAAAAAATACTCATAATATATAGCTAAAGAGAGGTAAGATTAATGGGCGAAGACACATCAATGGTAAACGTAGGTGGCCACAGGGTCGGTATGATCGGTCTCAAAGAGATATTCACTCACGTACATGCAATGGGGATTACCGATCAAGCGGAGATCAGACACGAAATCCTCCAGAGGGCAAAATCAAAAAACTACATAACAAAGAAGTTTGAAGGGAAATATGCCGCTGCCCTATTCAGAGAATACAGGAGGTTTCTGGGAGAAGAGGTGGAAGAGGAAAATGTGGGGATTCAAATCAAGATATTAGGACCTGGCTGTATCACCTGTGACAGATTGGAACAGGAGACCATGGCTGCCCTTGCAGAGCTTGACATTGCAGTGGATTTGGAGCATATCAAAGATCCGAAGGAGATTGGAAAGTATGGAGTTATGGGAACCCCTGCCCTGATAATTAACAAGAAGGTGGAATCTGTGGGAAGGGTTCCTGGACGTGAACAGATAAAGAGATGGATTAGGGAAGCTGCTGAATAAACGATATGGAGAAAGCCATATGATAAAAAAGCGTGTCATCTGGTTACTTTCGATACTTCTTTTTAGCTGTTCAGTAAGTGCGGCCAATCCTACGGGCCTCAGGGAGTCCGGCAAGAACCAGAAATACGAAATTACCTTTATCGAACTCGGATCGGTAAAATGCATACCATGCCGTATGATGCAGCCCGTAATGGAAAAACTGGAAAGAAACTTCGAAGGAAAGGTAAAAGTTGTGTTTCACGACGTCTGGACAAGAGAAGGAAAGCCCTATATCAAGCAATATAGGATAAGAGCGATCCCCACTCAAGTCTTTCTCGATAGAGACGGTAATGAGATCTATCGTCATCTAGGATACTTTCCGTACGAAGAAATTGTGGAACTACTGAAAAAACATTCGGTAAGACCGGTTAAGTGAAAACACTATGACATGGTGGTATCAGTATTTTATTAATGGAATGATTTTGTTTGATTAGTACGTGATTTCGCAAAGGCATGTCGGGGGGGCAAGGAGAGGTCAATGTTTGAAACCTTTTTTCTGACCGTTAATGAGTGGATCGGTTCGGCAACAGCTATTGCCGCATTGGGTTCTTTTGTATGGGGTATGATAAGCGTGGTTTTCAGTCCTTGCCATCTGGCTTCCATACCCTTGATAGTGGCCTATGTGGGTGGCCAGGAACAGGTTTTGAAACCGAGGCAGGCAGGGTACTATTCGGTTACCTTTACCCTGGGGCTCTTTATTACCATAGCCCTGATCGGAATTATCTGCGCCCTTCTGGGCCGCATGCTGGGGGACGTGGGAAACTACTGGCAGATCCTGATCGGGTTGATCCTGATCTGGGTGGCCCTTGGGATGGTAGGTGTGGAACAATGTTCAATGTCAGGCAGTCTTTTGCAGCGTCTTAATTTGAAAGGCCTTTTCGGGGCCTTTATCCTTGGCCTTTCCTATGGGGTGCTTTCCGGCTCCTGCACCTTTGGATTCATTGCGCCCATCCTGGCCATCATCACCATCCAGCAGAAGATAATCAGCGGGATCATTCTTATCCTGCTTTTTGCTATCGGCCATTGCCTGCCTATCGTAGTGGCAGGCAGTTCTACAGCAGCAGTGAGAGGAATACTGGAGAACCAATCCTGGCAGAAGAGCACTCATTGGTTTCGCAAGGGCGCTGGCGTGCTTATCGGACTTCTGGGGATCTATTTTATTGCCAATCCATTTTTCGGGGCGTGAACACACAGGAAGGATTATGAAGGTGTTGTCCCTCAAGTAGTGGAGGTTCCCACCAGGATCGGTCATGTTAACAGCACTTCGCGATGGAATAAAGCTGTGTTACTTAAAAAATATACCAGAGAACTTTTCAGAGCAGAATGTAATCCAAGCTTTCAATCTCTGCACTGTATAGCGCATCTGGACGATGATATTGGGGACGTGCTCCCCTATCTCAACTCTGTACTCGGAGGCTTTACGTACCTCAAAGATCCCCCGTCTGTGACGCTTAAAACACAGGGCAAACTCATCACTCTTTATCCTCGTAAGATTGCTGTCAATGCCCTCAGAGATGAAGAAGAAGCCGATAATATTCTTGAGTGGCTCAAAAGAGAAATCAACGAGACATGGGAAAGACGGGCAGAAATTGAACCGCGCTACGAAGGTGCGCCACAGCCCAAGATTCTGGAGATCCTCAGACTTTTGCCCAGAACCAATTGCCGTAAATGCGGACAGCCTACATGTATGGTCTTCGCTACCCTCGTGGCAGAGGGGGCCAAAGGACCTGAGGATTGCCCACCACTGATTGAGGAGAGCAAAAGAAGACTTCAAGAATACATGAGCCAATTCCGATTGGATCTTTAGCATATGAATTGAATCTTCTTTAGAAGAGGAGGTGATTAACATGTTCTGTCCAGTGTTTTTCAATTTACCTTTTTGGTGGATATTCCCACTTATCATGATAGCCCTCTGCCTCTTTATGTGCTTTTTTGTAATGCGGGGACGAATGGGGCCTATGATGTGGTGTTTGGGTCGCAGCAGTGAAGACACCCCCCGTACAAATGCCGCAGATTCGGCAAACGACATACTAGACAAACGGTATGCTCTCGGGGAGATAAACAAGGAGGAGTACCAGGAGAAAAAAGAAGCCCTGAACAAGGTACGTTAATTATCGTACAAACAGTTGATTCATTTTAAATATCTTGAGGTCCACTGACCTGACTTCTGGCTGATTCTTTCTTACCGTCATTCTCGAAGGATTGGTTTACGAACCATGATAATGAAATATTTGTGGCTTGCTGTTTTTTTGATAATCTGGTGTGTAGTTCACAGCGCCATGATATCCGT
>JBDRGH010000321.1:0-5605 GCA_043818015.1 Pseudomonadota bacterium | reverse complement strand
GCAATATTTCGCGAACGGCCATGACCCCGGGAGAATCATGGGGGAGATCTATTATAGGTCTGCCAGCCGAGTCAGACCTTGTTATACTTTCATCCTCTGGAATGCAACCAAGGATTTCGAGACCTGTCTTTTCTACAAGACCGAGTATCGCCTTACCCTCCTCCCTCATTCTATTGACAACCAGGCCAATCTTGGTCGGTTTGCTACCTTCGTATTCTTCAGCAATCTTTTTGATGAGCTCAGCGTTATGAATCCCTCTGACGGAAGTGTCGGTAACAATCACCAGGGTGTCGACACTCCGAACGACCCTGCGGTTAACTTGCTCGGGGCCAGCTTCACAATCGATGAGGGTGATGTCAAAATCCTTCGAGAGAGTCTCTATCCCGTACCGGAGCAGGTCATTGACAGCACAAAAGCAACCTGGTCCTTCAGGGCGACCCATCACCAGCAGGTCAAACCCCCTCCCTTGCCCCATGACATCGCCTATCACCTCACGCATGGGAATATCTTCAATCCTCTTTTTCGCTTCTGGGTCTGTGATTATCTCTTCCCGGATATCCCCGACAGTGCTCTCTACCGCTACACCCAAAGCAGAGGGCAGGCATGCCGCTGAATCGGCATCTATTAGCAATATCTTACGTCCCCCATCTTTCGAAAGGATTCCAGCCATGATAGCCACGAGGACTGTCTTCCCCGAACCGCCCTTGCCGGTCACAGCGATCACCCTTCCCCCATTTCCTGGAACTAACTTTTGCTTTGACATTCTACTCCTCACAGAAAAGTCTCGAAAAACTGTTCCATTTTAGCTTTGATGGTTTCCGATGAAGCAACCCTCGGGTCGTTGGCATCGAAATCAAAGAACAGGCTGGGAATCCCCACCTCATCTTGTATGGCATCCTTTAGGAGTTTGGCGGATGCCCAGCCGTACTTGCAACCGATATGGCCTGCAAAGATAGCGGCGTCTGCCTTATAATCCTTACACGCATTAACAACTTCGTTTAGTAACATATCCACGGGACCTCGGCCGTGCCTTCCCATAGGAGCTTTCAAGGTCTTGGAGGCTAAACCGTAGGCTATTTTTGACAGGCTTGATGTATCCTCTATGGGCTGATTGATCCACAAATTGAGTAGATCCGTTACGACTATTGCTCCGTATTCGCTGGCCATCCACTCCAAGATTCCCAGGTCGAAGGATGTAGTTAACCAGATCATTGCCACTCTGATCTTCTCCTCCGCCAGTGCCCCTTCGTTCCTCTTAACCCGCTCGATTGCCGTCTCATATTGATTCTTATACCAATCTACCAGAAAGGGTGTTCCCGCGAGGCCCATAATGGCTCCCGCAGCGATAGCCGAAGCGCGACTGGAGACAGGGCACGGCACGTTCCTTTTGAGTTCGTTAACCTTGATTACATATTCCTGTGCCTGGTTAGAATACGCTATGACTTGCCTGAGCCTGTCCAGGTCTAACTTCTGTTTCGTTTGCTCTTCCAGGAAGGAGATGAGTTTTTCGAACTCAGCGGCAAAATATCTGTAGCTTCTTTCATCGTCACGGTAGGGTGTATCCAGACAAAACTGGGGTATTCCGAGGTATTCAGCGAGAGTAGGATAGAGGATACTTGCCGAATCGCAGGGATGGGCCGGAACATGGATGAGCATATCCGGGGAAGGAAAGTCGCCGGATAACGCTGCCCCTAGTGTACACTTGTTAGCCGAGCACATCGACTCCGGGACTCGTTGTTCTGCCAGGTCGAGGTATTTAGTGATGCCGCCGGGGAACGAACAAAGCACCGAGCCGAGATACTCACCGGAAAAGGTAGCTATACCCATGGCTCGGAACAATTCTGGAGCGATAAGGAAGAAATACCAGGCCACAGGGCTATCCTTGCCCAAGTCTTCATAGATCAGCTCAAAATACTTTGCCGCAGGCTCATACATCCATTTGCGGTCCGGATATTTCCTTTCCACATGACTGAGCATTCCCTGCATACTGTTGTGTATCTTCTCAATCTCGCGTATATTCTTCTCTCCCATTTTAATCCCTCCCTGTCATTTTCAGGAATGCTTGCACCTGGTAGTGATTTAACTTACACCACTGGTCGCATATTCTCTATCCACAACTAAAACGGGAATGTTGAACTCCTCGAATCTTTTTCTAGAAGCACTCCTTTAGCCGGCTGGCCAGATATTCCGGCGGGTTGTTGAAGAAATTGTCCCCCAGATAGAGGGGTGCTAAAGGGATATCACTCACATAATTGCCTGTAAGATTGGGGCGCGTCGATATTCTGACGTGCGACCAGAAGCTATCGCTGTTTTCTCCCAAAGGACCTGAATAAACGATATAGTTAAAAGGATCCACTTCGAGATCGTTTTTGTAGAAGAAGAGTATCCGGGCAAACCCTTCCGCAATACCATCCAGATCGTTATCATCATATTCAAGGAAGTTTGATTTTCCCGGTACGATCCCCAAGAACTCATTTGCTGCTATGGGGGAAAATGCGGCCATCCATTCCACACTTCCTGTTTTACCAATGTATCTTTCTCCCAGCTGTTTTTCCGTTTCTATGAGATCCTGCCAGAAGTTCTTGGACTTTCTATCCAGGTAAGCTCTACTCTCTTTTGTCATGGAATCGAGATGGGGAAACGGATTTCTATCCATGAGAACCATGTTATGAGGGTGCAGAAGAGATGATCCAGCGGGGGGAAGATAGTTCATTCCAAAGGTTGCATATTTAAACTCCGGCCTTCGGCTATGGACTGCTCGGAAGAAATCAATAATCATGGTAAAGAAGTTCTTGAATATCTCCGGGGAGAATTGATCAGTGCGGAGAAAGTGATCTTTACCAATAACACCAACGCCACTGACCTCAAAAGCCTGAAAAAGGTTCGGGAAAACCCACGAATCACCCCTCCTGAATCTGCCCTCCGGTAAAATGTCCGGTGGGAATTTGGGTGTTGCCTTTTCCAGGTTTTGGGGACAGAAGAAACAGCCTTCGGCTGTCTTTTCCACTAACATTTTGATCGAGTTTTGATCGGTAGGCTGGTGAAACATCTTTGCCTTTTTCGTTAAAGCAATGTTGAAACGCCTCCTTACGCCGGTTAAGGGGTCGAAACGTACATCGACGGGTTGTGTTTCTTCTTGAAATTCATTCATCGGGTTCAGAATTACGGGCTCACTTATGATTCTTTTGAACTCCACGACCATATGTACCTTCCTTTCTACGCCCTCGATATCTTGCACACGAGCTTTATCCCACAAATTTCTCTCTGCATGTGTCGAAGCGAGCCCTTTAAAGCGACATTTTGCTCAAATGCCAGCCCGATCAAGATATCCTCGTTATCCCGTTTGTTTCAAACTTTAGTCAGGCAGGTCGAAGACTGACGTGCGGTTCAAGGGGATCTCTTGTAGATATTGCGGACAAAGCCCCCCTTCCGAGAGTACCCCGATAAAGCGATTTAGGGGAGACCTAAGTTCTACACTTGCCGCTGTCTCTGGAGGTCGGTACCGGCCTTTCAGCACTCCCTACCCATGAGAAAAGCAAGGCAATCCTCATTCTGAGCCATCGCTGCTTCTTTCGTACGCAAAGTACTCTCTTTTATTCCTTATGTCAAGGAAAAATGGAGCTGTCTCCTTGGGATGAGAATGGATATTGAAGAGACTGTCCTTGGATAGTTGAAACAGAACTTGGACCTGCGTGCCATTACTCTCGGAAGGGACGAAAAGATTCAACTTGAGTTTAGGACGTGGTGTGCCGGTTATGATTTAACGAGAATAATGCCGCATGAGGTGCAAAATCTCGGGCTATTGTTCTGTACTTTTGTATGACAGAGTTCCCAGAGAGGAAAGAGAGTAACGAGCCTGTTGACCAGTTGCGAAGTATGCTATGGCGCAGTGCTTTCTAACAAATAGTTGCCGGGTAGCCCCTATTTAGCTAATGGCAGAGATACCTTAAACGTTGCCCCCTTCCCTACTTCACTTTCTACCTGAATATTACCCCCGTGTATTTCCACGATACTCTTGGCTACGGAGAGTCCAAGACCTGTGCCGTGCTCTTTACCCGTGAAATACGGGGTGAAAATTTTATCCATCAATTCTCGTGGGATTCCGCAACCGGTGTCCCCGACGTATATACACACAGATGAATCACCATCACAGATTTCCGCCCTTATTCTTAGTCGTTTTTCATGGCTACCATCCATCGAATCAATCGCGTTCAAAACCAGATTCTTAAATAACTGCTCTAGGCCAAATCTGTTCGCTGAAACGTACAGGTTATGACTATCCAGATTCCACTTGACAGAAACACCTTTTAGGGTTATCAGGTCTTCGAACATTTTTAGACAATCACTGAGAATGATCTTGATATCCACCATTTCCACTTCGCCCTGAGTCGACTGACCGAGGTTTAGTATCTCCCTATTTATCGACCCAATCCTTTCCGTCGCTTTTATGATCCCGGTTATGCGTTCCGTGATTGCTTTGGTGTCTCCCATTTGAAGCATGGCTAGTTCTGCACTTCCCTTGATACACATAAGGGGATTGTTGATCTGATGAACGAGCTTGGGAATAAGTTGGGAGAGTTGATGGGAGCTCGTGTTTTGAACCATCTTTACCTTAGCCCTTTCGATTTCTTCCATGAGCTGATCAAGGGTGAACGGTTTTTCGATAAAACTATCGCATCGGTTGCGCAGGGCCTCAATTATGACGTCTTTCTCCCCATAAGCCGTCATTATTATGACCGGAAGTGAGCCATATGTTTTGCGGATAGCCTTTAGGAGGTCCATCCCGTTCTTTCCAGGCATAAGGTAGTCTGTCAGGACGATATCGATCTTATCGCTATTTACTTCAAGTTGCACGAGTGCCTCCTCCGCGCTCATGGCCTCTAAGACCTGATATCCCTTGCTTCTTAATCCCCTCCTCAGACTTTCGACCTGAACTGCCTCATCATCGACGACCAATATGTTGTTCATGACTAGCCCTCCATAGAAATGACTCTCCCCGACAAGCAGCAAAAGACTTCCTGCCTGTCGTTCATATTAGGCTGTTTAAGCATGTTCCGTGCCAAAACAAGCTATTATGGAACCCCAAAGAACAAGATAAATGGCAGACCTCATTCCTCTTGATTACTTCCTTTTCTAGTTTGAATGTTGGCCCATGTCGGGTAACGTGATCCGGAAGGTGCTCCCCTTACCTGGCTCACTCTGAAGCTCAATATGCCCCCCCAACCCTTCAATCAGATTATGACTAACAAAGAGGCCGAGACCAGTCCCGGAACCGGTAGACTTGGTGGTAAAGAACGGACGGAATATCTTTTCTCTCGTCTGTTCATCCATACCGCAGCCGTTGTCACTCACCTCAATAATTACATGATCCGTCTGTGTGTCTCCGAGTTGGACAGTGAGCCTCACCCATGAATCCTCCTTATCAGCAGCCTGGGCAGCATTGATCACAAGGTTCACCAAAACCTGCTCGAGGGCCTCAGGATCAGTGAAGACAGGAGGAGCCTCCTTGGTGACATCGACTTCAAAGGACTTGACCATGTTTTTCACCTGACCCCGGCAAATTGCTACCCCCTTTTCGATCACCTCTCTCAGATCAGCCCATCGT
>JBDRGH010000320.1:0-2236 GCA_043818015.1 Pseudomonadota bacterium | reverse complement strand
CTCCAGCAGCTTCTGTGAGCTGGCAGATGTCGAAATCGGGCTCAAGGTTCCCGTACGGTGAGGATATGGTTCTCGTCCCGTAGGGAGTAGTGGGGGAGCACTGTCCCCCGGTCATCCCGTAGATTTGATTGTTAATGACGAAGCTCGCAATCTCCACGTTGCGCCTGGCAGCATGGATTAGGTGGTTTCCCCCAATGGCTATGGCATCCCCGTCACCCATTACGGTGATTACCTTGAGGCGGGGTTTGGCAAGCTTTATTCCAGTAGCAAAGGTGAGTGCTCTGCCATGGGTAGTATGCAGAGTATTGAAGTCAACATAAACGGGAAGTCGGCCAGAACATCCGATGCCGGAAACGAGAACTACATCGTCCTTGCTGTACCCAATCCGATCAATGACCCTAATTAAGGCTTGCATAAAAATGCCGATGCCACATCCGGCACACCAAATATGCGGGAATTTCTTGCTGGAACGGAGGTATTTATGGATGAGGTGGACCGGTTCCTTCACGGGGATATCTCCTCAAGTTTCTTAAGTATTTCCAGAGGGGTTATCAGTGTCCCATCTACCTTGTTCAAGGTTACTATTTCACACCTACCTTGATTAACCCTTTTCACCTCGCGGGCAATCTGGCCAATATTCATCTCAGGCACCAGAATTTTTTGAGAGGTTTCTAGAAATCTCGTTATAGTGCGACGAATGAACGGCCAGAGAATCTTAAGCTTAATGAGTCCCACCTTATACCCCATTTCCCGAGCTTCTTTTACTGCCTCCAGCGCTGCGCGGGCAACACAGCCGTAGGCTATCACTATTATAGAAGCATCCTCAGTAAAAAAGGAGTCGAACCATTGCAGACGGTCAAAATCCCTCGATATCTTCGAGAAAAGTCGCTGGATAAAGGGTTCTACTTCGTCCCTTCGGGTAGTAGGATAACCGCGCACATCATGATATAAACCTGTCACGTGATAGCGGTATCCTTCTCCGAACGCAGACATGGGTGGGACACCAGTGCCGGGATCACCATAGGGAATATACCACTCCGGTGGAACCTTTGGTTTGGGTCTTTCCTCGATCTCCATGTTCGCTTTATCAGGTAGAACTACCCCTTCTCTCATGTGGGCTACTACCTCATCAACAAGTATAATAATAGGCGTGCGATACCTTTCTGAGAGGTTGAAAGCCTGAACAGTAAGTTCGAAGAACTCATAAACCGAGGAAGGAGCAAGGGCAATGATAGGATGATCGCCATGAGTTCCCCATCGGGCCTGCATGACATCGCCCTGGGATGGTTGGGTGGGAAGGCCAGTGCTCGGACCAGCCCGCATCACATCGACGATAACACAGGGAATCTCAGCCATGCAGGCAAAGCCGATATGCTCTTGCATCAGGGAGAACCCTGGACCACTGGTAGCTGTCATGCTCTTCGCACCAGCAAGAGAGGCGCCGATAACCGCACCTAAGCTGGCAATTTCATCTTCCATCTGGATGAAGACTCCTCCAGCTTCAGGAAGATGCCGTGCCATAATCTCCATAATCTCTGTCGCTGGAGTGATAGGATATCCCGCATAGAAGGAGCAACCGGCCATAAGGGCACCCTTTACGCAGGCCTCATTGCCCTGAAGAAGAACCCGTTTTTGTGTGACTTTCCTCATCTTTATACACGACTATCGCAAAATCGGGACACCTTATTTCGCACCAATTGCACCCTGTACACTTTTCAGGGTTCTTTACTACAGGGTATGACGCTTCGTCTGCTTCCAGAATTTTTTGGGGACAGAAGGCAATGCAGATGCCACATTTCTTGCACCATCCCTGATAAATTTCAACTCTGTTCATGCTAGACGTTACGTATTATATACCTTCTTCTGTCACTATACCAACAAATGCTGACTTTTACTTTTCTACCCTCAAACCGATGGTAAAGCCGAGAGATATCAGCAAACTCTAAAGGGGAGATAAATCAGGTTCCGTACGAGATGCCATAAGAACTCAGTGAAGCGATGCCATCAGGCTACGATACTCATCTTCCATAGTCAGCTTTATCCAGTCATATTTTATCATATTATAATTGATTAGCTCTAGTTTTCCCCTCTTATGTTGACAATCAACCTCTATTCTATTATGCTATAAACAATTCTCTGCGCTAAAAGTTAGGTTACGAATTAGCAAGTACATCAAAGGAGGTTTGAAAATGTAGGAGTATCTGTGCAAGAGATATGGCTGACCACGAATTAAACT
>JBDRGH010000319.1:0-2660 GCA_043818015.1 Pseudomonadota bacterium | reverse complement strand
CGGTTCAGGGTGATTTGGGCTATCCTGTCAGCCGTCTTTTCCAATACAATTGTTTCATAATTCATTTGTACCCTCCATTGTTTCCTTCGTAATAGTCTATAAGGGTTACAGAACAGATACCAGGTAATTTATACAGGGAACTAGATAGGCTATCCTTCTATATCTCATTGCTATTTTCAAAATGCAACGTCTTTTTTTGAACCGTAACCACTGAACCCAGTAAACTGTTATGTTACTCCTAAGGAGCATGCCTGGCTAAAAGCCCAAGTCTTTGAAAGGTGCGTCCCTCTCTTCAACTGCAGCCTCCAGCCCTCTCTCGTCCCTTGCCCGAAAGAAGTTGAACTCGTCTGAGCCAAAAGGGCACTGTTGGTTGATGAGGGCTATGTCATTGAAATATCTCCAGGCAGCACCAATACCCCTGGATTCGAGGCTTGCATTCATGCTTTCCTTGCAAAACGGCAAGCCATCGCCTGGGCAAATGCTAATTGCCTTGGCATACCTGTTTACCTCTTGTTCCAGTTTGGCGACAGAGACTGTGAAGTTGATCAGCCCCATCTCTTCAGCTTCCTTTGCAGTTAGATTGCGCCCCAGGTACATGAGCTCCTTCGCTTTCTTGATTCCCACGAGCCAGATCAAGAGTGGCATAGAGGAGGTAAGGCCCATTCTCATCGCGGGGTCGCCGAATACCGCATCTTCGGAAGCGATCACCAGGTCGCACACTACGGCTAGATAAAGTCCAGCACCGATGCAATTGCCATGGACCTGAGCGATGGTCGGTTTGGGATAATTGAATATATACTCCCACCTGCGGTTACGTCGCCGTTCCGATTCCAGAAACTCTTTAGGGTTAACCGGGCTACCCGGTGAAGGCGCCATTATCTCAGATGTTCCTTCTCCGGTCAAGTCCTGGCCTATACTAAATGATTGACCAGCTCCTTTAATGATGAGCACCTTAGGATCAAGGTCTGTTTCTGTTCTGCGTAGCAGATCATCAAGCTCGGTGATCATAGTGTCATTCATGGCATTCTGTTTTTCCGGTCGATTCAGGGTAATGATGCCAACCCTGTCTTTAAGATCATACTCGATGGTCTCATATTTCATGATCCCCTCCTTCCTAATATAGTCAGTCATTATAATAGAAAAATACTTGTCAAAGAACGTGGATTTAGGTTAACCGGGCTATCAGGGGTGTTGAGTTTGTGAAAATAATTCTTGGGCCACCAATTCCAGGTGATGAGCAGTATCCCCCAAGAAGAGATCCGCCGCCTTTGCCCTCCGGTAATAGAGTCCCATGCTATGTTCTCTCGTGGTGCCTATAGCCCCGTGAATCTGAACCCCTCTTTCTGTGACAAACTTGTAGGCCTCATTTACATAACTCTTTGCCGCAGACACCTTGTAGGCGCACGGGAGTTGTTCTCCCGCCATCCAGGCGGCTTCATATGTCAGATTTTTTGCTGTGTGTACCTTGATGAACATGTTCGCCAGATAGTGCTGAATCACCTGAAAGCTACCAATGGTCTTTCCATACTGCTCTCTTTCCTTTGCATAGCCATTGGTCATCTCCAAAGAGGCTTCCATCCCACCCATCACTTCAGCGCACTTGACTACAGTAGCCTTTTCGATTGCCTTGTTTAGAATCGGCCATCCTTTGTCCAAATCTCCCAACATATTCTCTTTTGGCACTATAACATGAGCCAAGATGACCTCGCACTGATTATCAGCGCCTATAGTCCGTATTTTATTACAACTGACCCCTTTGGACTTCGTGCCAACCAAAAAGAGAGTAATCCCCTCCTCAGGACTGGCTCGCTGCCTTGTCCTTGTGGCCACTATCAGATAGTCAGCAACATTGGCGTCATTGACAAACATCTTTTGACCTTCTATAACAAATGCTCCATCATGGCGCGTTGCTTTCGTTGTTATTCCAGAAGGCTTGTAACTTCCATTCCCCTCGTAAAGGGCCAGGGCCATGATCAGCTCACCTGCAGCTATCTTCTCAAGGAACTCTTTCTTCTGGTCTTCTGATCCTCCCTCCAAAATGGTGAAACCACTGAGGACAACCGTGGAGAAAAAAGGGCTGGGCAGAATACCCCGACCTATCTCTTCCATGAGAATGATCAGGTTCATAAACTCTCCACCATATCCACCGTACTGCTCGGGAAAGGCAATGCCCATCCAACCGAGTTCCGCCATCTTCCTCCATATCTCTTTAGAATAGCCATCTTCGCTGTCTTCGATCTCTCTCACCCGCTCATGGTCACATTCCTTTTTTAGAAAGTTTCTCGCCGACGTTCTCAAAATCTCTTGTTCCTCTGTAAAATCGAGATCCACTGTAGACTCCTCCTGTAATAGTCGAGATTGTTAAATCGTCCTGGGTAGTTCAAGACCCACCCATGCAATAAGGTTTCTCTGTACCTCTGAAGATCCTGCAGCTATATTACTGCCAATGGACTTTTGGTACTCGTGGATAAATTTTCCCCGCATAGGAGCCCGATTATCATCCTCTATCTGTGCATGCATTCCCATGATTTCGCAACCCACGTAAGCAAAACGCTGAAATAGCTCACTACCATACACCTTTGCCGCAGAGGCCATGGAAGCAGCCATGACAAGGCCACCCTTGGACTGTTCCCAGGCGATTCGATAAGCCAAGGCTCGAC
>JBDRGH010000318.1:0-16093 GCA_043818015.1 Pseudomonadota bacterium | reverse complement strand
AGTGTGAAGAATAAAAGAACAGACAGCTAACAGCAACCGATTAATCCAATTAAGGTCCTAAATAATAGAGGTAAGACTTGATTCCCCGTTATACCAGAGAAGAAATGGGTAGAATCTGGGAGGCCGAGAATAGGTTCAATAAGTGGCTCGAGATCCAATTACTTGTCTGCGAGGCTCTTGCTGAACTGGGCGAGGTTCCCCAAAATGCCCTTAAGAACATAAAGGAGAAAGCTGCATTTGACATAGACAGGATTGAAGAAATAGAAAAGACTACGAAGCACGACGTTATCGCCTTCCTCACCTGTGTCGGAGAAAACGTAGGAGAAGATTCTAGATATATTCACATGGGTTTGACTTCGTCTGATATTCTCGATACATCACTGGCCCTGCTCCTGAGAGAGGCAGCCGATGTAATAATTGCCGATTTGGAAGAGCTACTTTCAGTATTGAAGGAGAAAGCATACCGATACAAAGACACATTGATGGTTGGAAGGACCCATGGTGTTCACGCCGAACCGATTACTTTTGGTATGAAGATGGCCCTTTGGTATGATGAGACCAAACGGAATGTTGACAGAATGAGGCAGGCAAAGGATACCATAAGTTACGGTAAAATCTCAGGGGCAGTGGGTACTTACGCCTTCATCCCTCCCTTTGTGGAAGAATATGTCTGCCAGCGATGTGATTTAAAACCCGCACCAATTTCCAGTCAGATTATTCAGAGAGACAGACATGCAGAGTACCTTACGGTACTGGCGATAATAGCGAGCTCTATCGACAAATTTGCAATAGAAATCAGGCACTTGCAGCGAACAGAGGTTTTTGAGGTAGAAGAGTTCTTTTCTGGAGGCCAAAAGGGGTCGTCTGCTATGCCCCACAAACGGAACCCGATTATCTCTGAAAACCTCTCTGGTCTGGCCAGAGTTGTAAGATCAAATGCTTTGGCTGCCTTAGAGAATATTCCCCTCTGGCACGAGAGAGACATCAGCCATTCGTCGGTGGAAAGGATCATATTGCCGGACAGTACTATACTTGTTGACTTCATGCTCAACAGGGTTATTGCTCTTATCAATGGTTTACAGGTATACGAAAAAAATATGCTGGAGAATCTGAATCGAACCCGGGGTCTGATCTTCTCTCAGGGATTACTTCTGGCCCTGACGCGAAAAGGAGTGAGCCGTGAAGATGCCTATGATATGGTTCAGAGAAATGCTATGAGGGTCTGGAAGGAAGGTATTGATTTTCGAGAACTGATCGTAGAAGATAATGCTATAATGAAAAATTTAACTGAGGGTGAACTGCAAGAGTGTTTTGACTTGAATCGGTATGTAAGGCACGTAGATGAAGTCTTTCAAAGGGTTTTGGATGATGTATTTCGATTTCATTGGTCCCTTCCTTCACGTACTTGGTATCAAAGGTTCACCGTTTGATGGTCTACATTTTTTACGAAGCAGAATTTTGCTCTTTTACCAATCTGTTGATTCTTCTCGATTTTTCTTGTAAAAAAAGGAAACGGAAAATTGCTGGTAAAGATATACGTAACATTAAAAAAGGGTGTCCTGGACCCCCAGGGAAAGACGATCCAACATTCCTTAGAATCCTTGGGGTATAACGAGGTAAAGGACGTCAGGTTAGGGAAGTATATGGAAGTCAGATTCGATAATGTCGAACCGGATAAAGCTCAGGCCAGAATAAGAGAGATGTGTGAGAAGTTGTTAGCCAATCCGGTAATCGAGGATTATCGATTCGAGATCGCCGAGACATAAGACCTGTTGAAAGATATAGATGGTGGTTTCCAGAGAAACAGGGGGAACGGAGAACTCCTAAAGAGATCCGTTAAGAGAAATCCATAAGTTTTTTTGAGGGAACACATCTTTCCAAGCGAAGCGGAGAGAGTTTACACGTCTGACTGCCAGAGGGGTGGGGTTTGTTTATTTCCGGTTGAGCAAGCTCCCATGGTGAGAAAAACAACGCTGAGGTAAAGAAGCGTGCTTTCCCCAAACAAACATAACTTGTTAGGGGTGGCTGGGAATCGATGAAATTTGGGGTAATAGTCTTTCCTGGGTCAAATTGTGACCATGATTGCTATCATGTGATAAAACACGTACTAAAACAGGATGTTGAGTTTATTTGGCATAAAGAGGATAGATTGGTTTCCGTCGACTGCTTGATACTTCCGGGTGGATTTTCCTATGGTGATTACTTAAGGCCAGGGTCTATCGCAAAATTCTCCCCCATAATGAAGGAAATAAAAAGGTTTGCTTACGAAGGAGGTTTGGTTCTGGGGATCTGCAATGGCTTTCAAATTCTCCTGGAGGCGAATCTGTTACCCGGAGCTATGATGACGAATAGGTCACTGAGGTTCATCTGTGAGAGTGTCTATCTCCGGCTGGAAAACGATGAAACTCCTTTTACCAGTCGAGGGAAGGTGGGAGATGTATTGAAAATGCCGATTGCCCATTTCGATGGGAATTATTATGCTGATGAGAAGACATTGCAAGAACTGGAGGACAACCACCAAATAGTATTCAGATATTGCACCAAAGATGGCGATGTTACAGACGAGGCAAACCCGAATGGGGCCTTAGGGAATATATCTGGAATATGCAATAGGGAACGGAATGTGCTGGGGATGATGCCTCACCCTGAGAGATGTTCTGAAAGCATATTGGGGAATGAAGACGGCAGGTTAATTTTCGAGTCCATTGCAAAAAAAGAGCTCAACTATTCTTAAAAAAATACTATATAACAAATAGATAATGGCTAAATTATAGAAACGATTCTATAACTTGATTGTAACTATCGAAAAATCATGAGAAAAACTCTTGAAGTAACTGAGGAAGTAGTCAAAGAACACGGATTGACTGATGAGGAGTATAATAAGATAAAGGAAATTCTAGGAAGAAACCCTAACTATCTTGAATTAGGTGTTTTTTCTGTGATGTGGAGTGAGCATTGTAGTTATAAGAGCTCCAAGGTTTTTCTCAAGACTTTGCCTACCACGGGGGACCATATCCTTCAAGGTCCAGGGGAGAATGCAGGGATAGTAGATATCGGTGATGGGCTGGCGATCGTGTTTAAGATGGAAAGCCATAATCATCCTTCGTTCATTGAACCCTACCAAGGAGCAGCCACAGGTGTGGGAGGTATTCTGCGTGATATCTTTACCATGGGAGCTAGGCCTATAATTTCCTTGAATTCCCTCCGTTTCGGTTCTTTCGATCATCCGAAAACCAGATATCTGTTGAACGGGGTGGTGGCGGGCATAGCGGCCTATGGCAACTGTATGGGTGTGCCTACTGTTGGAGGTGAGATTTATTTCAACAGATGCTATGATGGCAATATCTTGGTCAACGTCTTTAGCCTGGGATTAGTGAAGAAGAAAAAGATATTCAAAGGGGTTGCTTATGGGCCTGGAAATCCTGTTATCTATGTTGGCTCTAAAACGGGGAGAGATGGTATTCACGGTGCCACAATGGCTTCAGAAGAGTTCGATGAACGGTCTTCGGAGAGACGTCCCACGGTGCAAGTTGGTGACCCTTTCACGGAGAAACTTTTATTGGAAGCTTGCTTAGAAGTAATGTCCAAAGATGATGTGATCGGAATCCAAGATATGGGCGCGGCGGGATTGACGTGTTCCTCATGTGAAATGGCAAGCAGAGCGGGAACAGGTATTGAAATAGATCTCGCCATGGTACCGAGACGGGAAGAAGGAATGATCCCTTATGAAGTCATGCTGTCAGAATCTCAGGAAAGGATGCTTCTCATCGTTAACAACGGATGTGAAAAAGAAGTTGAGGATATTTTCAAGAAATGGGACCTGGACGTATCGGTGGTGGGAAGAGTTACCGATGATGGCATGCTTAGGGTAATCGATGATGGTGTCATCGTAGCTGAGATACCAGCCAAGGCCTTGGCAGAGGATTCTCCAGTATATATCCGGCCTAAGGAAAAGCCCGAATATCTCTCGAAAACCGAGAGGTTTTCAATAGACAGTATCCCTGAACCGGGAGAGTATGGGAGAGTATTAGTCAAACTACTGGAATCACCTAATCTAGCCAGCAGAGAGTGGGTTTACAGACAATATGACCATATGGTGCGAACGAATACCGTTATCCTCCCCGGTTCTGATGCGGCTGTAATAAGAGTGAAAGGGACTAAGAAGGGCATTGCGCTAACGGTCGATTGCAACAGCCGATACTGTTATCTTGATCCTTACGCAGGTGGGATGATAGCCGTTGCTGAGGCTTCTAGAAATCTTGTCTGTACGGGAGCAAGGCCCTTAGCCGTAACCGATTGTCTGAATTTTGGTAATCCGGAGAAACCACAGATAATGTGGCAATTTGATCAGTCTATTCAGGGGATGAGTGAGGCTTGTCGAAGGTTGAATACGCCAGTTGTGGGAGGAAATGTCAGTTTTTACAATGAGACCCGAGGAGAAGGGGTTCACCCGACGCCTACGGTGGGCATGGTTGGTCTTATCCCAGATATCGATCTCCACAAAACCCAGTGGTTTAAGGATGAGGGTGACATAGTCGTATTACTGGGCAAGAGTTATGAAGAATTAGGCGGCAGTGAGTATCTGGCACTCATCCATGGAATCGAAGAGGGAACTCCTCCAGCGATTGACTTGGACTTAGAGGTTGCTGTCCAGAATACTTGCCTCGAGGCTATTCAGCAGGGGATAATAAAATCAGCCCATGATTGTTCGGAAGGTGGTATTGCTGTTGCACTGGCAGAGTGTTGTTTCTCAAGTCCTAATTTTAATCGCGGAGCCAAGGTAAATATTAGTCAAGATATACGAAGGGATTGCCTTCTTTTTGGAGAATCTCAGTCTCGGATCATAGTCTCGTTGGAGGAAGATAGACTCGATCAGTTAATGAGGATTGCGGAAAAAAATAGAGCACCATTCGACATAATTGGACGAGTCGGTGGGGATAGGCTGATAATCAATGACCTTATAGATCTTTCTGTTGAAGGGCTTGAACGAACGTGGAGAACGGCACTTGAAGAAAGGCTTTAGGGACTTTCAAGCTCTGAAGCAGAGCTGAAAAGAAATAAGAGGAACCATAACATTGGACAGATTACGAGAGGAATGTGGCGTCTTTGGGGTCTTCGGGCATCCGGAAGCCACTAACCTGACCTATCTCGGGTTATACGCTCTACAACACCGGGGGCAAGAAAGTGCTGGGATTGTGTCGTCTGATGGCATAGTTCTCCGCTCTCACCGCCAAATGGGTCTCGTTGCGGATATATTCAACGAAGATATCTTAAGCAAATTAACCGGTCATACTGCTATAGGTCATGTGCGATATTCAACAACGGGCTCCAGTTTATTAAAAAATGCACAACCCTTTGTAGTGAGTTATTCCGAAGGGGGTATTGCAGTTGCCCACAATGGAAATTTGGTAAATGCCGGATTGATAAGGCACGAGTTGGAAGAACGTGGTTCAATCTTTCAATCGACGATGGATACAGAGGTAGTAATGCATCTTATAGCAACCTCGCGGGGAAGTTCACTTACGGATCGTATCGTTGATGCCCTTTCAAGGATAAAAGGGGCGTATTCTATGCTATTCCTTACAGAAAAAGAGATGGTTGCTGTCCGAGATCCTCACGGTTTTCGACCTCTCGTTTTGGGAATGCTTAGGGACGCCTATGTGGCTTCTTCAGAGACCTGTGCCCTGGATTTAATAGAGGCTGAATACCTCCGTGAGGTTCAACCCGGGGAGATTGTGCTCATCAATAGTCACGGCTTGACCTCTTACAAGCCATTCCCGTCGAGGAACAAGTTTTGTGTATTCGAACTGATCTATTTTTCCCGGCCTGACAGCGATATCTTCGGAAGAAATGTCTATGCTGTTAGAAAAGAGATGGGTAGACAACTGGCTAGAGAAAGCTCAGTTGAGGCAGATATCGTAGTCCCTGTTCCAGATTCGGGGATACCTGCTGCCATTGGTTACGCTGAAGAAGCTTCCGTGCCTTTCGAGACCGGACTCATTAGAAACCACTACGTGGGAAGGACATTCATTGAGCCTCAGCAGTCCATAAGACATTTTGGCGTAAAGATCAAACTGAACCCGGTCAAGGATTTTTTGAAGGGGAAAAGGGTGGTTGTTGTCGACGATTCTATTGTTAGGGGGACTACCTCCCGCAAGATAGTAACAATGATTCGAAACGCGGGAGCCAGAGAAATCCATGTTCGAATAAGCTCTCCTCCTACTGCCCATCCATGCTTTTACGGTATTGACACCCCGAGCAAAGCCGAGCTTATTGCTTCGGCCCATACTATCTCTGACATCAACCAGTTCATAACGTCAGATACACTAGGATACCTGAGTATCGAAGGATTGAGAGAATCGGTTAGAAATGGTGGCTGTGATTTTTGCGATGCATGTTTCACTGGAGAATACCCGATAGAGCCGCCTGTAGACCTGGATTCCAAACAACTGATGCTATTTGAAAGAGAAATAGTTGTGAGCTAAATACATGGATTATAGGAACAGGTTGTTAGAATTACTAAAGCAAAAATCATATGAAAGAGGGAAATTTATCCTAGCCTCGGGAAGAGAAAGCGACTTCTACATTGATGGAAAACAGACCACTCTGAGTGCGGAAGGTTCGTATCTGGTAGGTAGAGTATTTTACAATGTAATAAAATCTTACAAGGTTCCCATAGAAGGGGTTGGGGGTTTAACCTTGGGAGCAGATCCTATCGTCACAGCCATCTCCCTAATCAGTTACTTGGAAGGAAGCCCCGTTGAAGCATTTATTATCAGAAAAGAACCCAAGAAACATGGCAAATCACTTTGGGTTGAGGGACGGAAAAATTTAAGCAAGGGGGCCAGGGTGGCAATAGTAGAAGACGTGATAACAACGGCAGGCTCAACCCTCAAGGCTATCCACCGAGCCAACGAGGAGGGCTTTGATGTAGTAAAAGTCCTGGCTTTGATTGACAGGGAAGAAGGTGGACGAGAAAACTTAGTAAAAGAGGGTTACGAGCTAGAAGCTATATTCACCAAAAAAAACTTTCTCGAAGACTGATCTATTGAAATGAAGATACTGTGCTGAAACCTAAGTAGATAAACCTACTGGGAGAGATTTATCGTGAGTACCGGAAAGAAATTACTTGGTCTCCTAAGCATACTGTTCCTTTCGTTTCCTTTGATCTTGTTGCCCAATCTTTCCGAGGGTCTTGGACCGGTCACCACCAGTGACGAACCTACGAAAGGCGCCACACTGGAAAAAATTCCGAACTCCCTGATTAACGTCGGAGATGGAAGCCCATCTCATATCATCCTGGTTGAAAAATCAAAACAGAAACTCTATCTGTACTCTTTCAATAATAACGAGTATCGATTGTTAAAGACCTTTAAGTGCTCAACTGGAGAAAATGGGGGTGATAAGGAAAGAGAAGGTGACATGAGGACTCCAGAAGGGGTCTATTTTGTAACCCGGATCATTGACGGCAGAAGACTGCCCCGTAAGTACGGTGTGAAGGCCTTTGTGCTCGATTACCCCAATTACCTGGATAGAAGAAGGGATAAAGATGGGAAGGGGATCTGGCTTCACGGCACAAATAAGGAGTTGGTGCCTACGGATACAAACGGGTGTGTAGCTCTCGAGAATGAGGATATAGTTTCCCTTTCAAAATATATCGAACCTTACAGAACACCAATCGTTATTGAAGAAAGAATAGATTACCTTGATAGGGACACCCTACTAAAGGATGATAGCAACATACGGGACTTCATCGATAAGTGGATAGCGCATTGGGAGAGCAAGGAATTAGAGAAATATATGTCATCTTATTCCGAGAGGTTCAAGGCAGGAAACATGGACTGGGAATCATGGAAGGCCCAAAAAAAGTCCATTAACAGAAGATACAGCGCTATCGATGTAACGTTGGAGGATGTGAGGATATTTAGACATAGCGATACCGTCATGGTGGTTTCCCTTCAGGGTTACCATTCAAATAGATTTAATAGCTTCGGCGTGAAAAGATTGTACCTGGAAAGGGAAGGAAAGGATTGGAAAATCATAGGGGAGCAGTGGAAACCATTACCCCCTTCTTTGGGAAAGCTTCAAGCCCGATTGGCGAAGCGTATCCCGAAATCGAAGGAGGAGGTCCTCACTAAGTTCACACCAGAATCAGAAGTTCAATCGATCCATTCCTTTGTCTCCACGTGGAAGAAATACTGGGAGAGCAAGGAATTAGATGGGTATATGTCTTGTTATTCCGAGAGATTCAGATCGAAGAACATGGATTGGCAATCATGGAGAGGGTACAAGAAGGCCCTCAATGAAAAGGTTCATACGATTAGTGTAGAGATAAGTGACATCAAAATCCTGGAGCAAAAGGGGATAGTAGTTGTGACTTTTCGGCAGGACTACCGTTCAGATAGGCATGCCGATACCGGGATCAAGAGATTGTATTTAGAGAAGGAAGGAAATAACTGGAAAATTATAGGCGAGGATTGGAAGTCATTTTTAGAACGAGGGTACCAAAATAGGGACCAAGCGAGGTCGAAATGAAGAAAGATTCTTTTACCATCATCGTTATGAGGCAGGTTGGGAAAATACGATCATTTGAGATACAAACCAAGAGATTTCTTGTCATCGTTATAGTTCTCGCGTGTTCAATATTAGCTTCTATGTACTTTACCTATGGGTATTTTGCGCTTTTTCAGGAAAGAGCTTTATTGCTCAAAGACATTCAAAAGTTGGAATTAGATATTACTTACATGGACAGCAAAATGAAGGAAAATGAAGATTTCAAAGATTGGTCAAGCAAGATTTTGTCTACCCTCTTAAATTCTATAGAAATGAGGCCGTCAGCCGCAGTCTCTAAGCCCAGAAGCCCTTCTGTCTCAGCCAGCGGAGGCGAATCCAAAATAGCGACGCTGCTATCCTCCGAAGTCAGTATTGGAGATTTGGCCGTTGGGACCGATGAATTAGATCCGGAAAGTATTGTAGTCACGTTTACGATCATTAACAACAATGAAGACCATAGATTGACCTCTGGATACATAACCGTGGTAGCACAAAACGAGGCTATCAATCCCCCGATTTATAGGGCATCCCCAAATGCTGAAATTAGAGACGGAATTCCCACGAATTATAAGAATGGCCAATACTTTGCAATACGGTATCTAAAACCTTTGAAAGGGCGTATCAAGAAACCAAAAGGAGGGGTAGAATTCAAAGATATTGTGATCTACGTTTATTCAGCTGAAGGGAAGCCTCTGCTGAAAAAATCCTTTAAAATAAAAACATAGTAATTTGTTCATATTGAACAAGTGGTAACAATGTGTAAAGCATATGACTCTTACCTGAGTAGATTGACGATACCCTTCTTGGCCTCTTTGCTCCTCATCATTCCTGGGCTTAGCATAGCAGCCACTAAGCACGAAGTATACTTCCCCAATACACAATACGAGCTCAATGTATACAAGATTTATGGCCATAAACCGGGTAAAACCCTTTTGATAATTGGCGGAATTCAGGGGAATGAACCGGGAGGCTATTTAGCTGCAGATCTTTATGCAGATATGTCTTTGGAAAAGGGAAATTTGATTGTTGTCCCGAGGGCCAATTTTTACTCTATCCTCTTAGATCAACGTGGGCCAAATGGTGATATGAACAGGAAATTCATAGCCTCCGCTGCAAGAGACTATGACGGAAAGATTGTATCTGTACTGAAGAGGTTAATAGCAGAATCTGACTATCTATTGAATCTGCACGATGGTTCAGGGTTCTATTCCAGTAATTGGGAGAGTAAGATAAGAAATCCTCTCTTGTACGGTCAATCCATAATTGCTGATACAGATTTCTACTACTCAAAGAACAAGAGCCTTCATCTAGGAGATATCGCGAGAAAGGTAGCGAGCGCGGTTAATGAATACATAGACAATCCCGATTTTCACTTTCACTTTAATAATCACAGGACCAGCTCTCCAGATAGCTCTCATGCAGAGCAGCGTAAGTCGGCAACGTACTATGCCTTGACTCACCATGAAATCCCCGCGTTTGGTATCGAAACGTCGAAGAATATCGAGTCAGTCAAGCTAAGGATCAAGTTTCAGACGATCGTAATCAATGCCTTTATGAAAGAGTTCGGCATAATACCGGAAAACCCGAGGATATATCTGGATCCACCTCTTTTGAAATACCTCGTCATATCTATAAACGACTCTCTTCCCTCGGTAGTCTTCAACCAAAGGAGCTTAATCCTGCAAAAGGGCGATAGTATTGAGATATCCCACATCGAGGCAAACTACGAAAGGGGCCTGTCTGTGGACATCTTAACCCTCGGCACTAAGAATGACTATAGAAAGAAATTTGTGATCGATAAGCCAACCACCATTATAGTAAAAAAAGACAAGTACAAATGTGGTGAAATACCGGTATCGCTGGCTTCCCAGGACAAAGGACTTCCTTCTCTAAAGAGGGCGGATGTGGCCCCGGAAGTGGCCCCGGAAGTGCTATATTTTATCCTCGAGATCAATGGCACGAAGCGAGTCTTCTCCAACAATGAACGGCTTAAGATTGTCAAAGGAGATAAGATAAAGATTGTTGACCTGGTAACCCGTCCTTCAGAATTTGAAGACGTTACCGTCAATTTTCTTGGTTTTGTTGGCGATAAAAGCAACAATACTGGAGAGGATCGCGGATACACAATAAATACGGCAAAAGACCTGTGGCAAAAGTACTCTGTACGCGGAGAAGGCATGGAGTATCGAATATCCGTAAAGGATAAAAACAGCGAGATAGCCCGGATGCACATAGAACTAATGGAACCTGAATTTAATTACCTAGTGGTGAAGCACAATGGGAAAGAAAGGGTCTGTTATAATAATGGTGAAGTTATCAGGGCATCTTACGGTGATTGCATTGAGATAGTTGATCTTCGCACCAACATTACCGACAACTCGGGGGTTAAGGTAAATTTCAGAGGGTATATTGGTGGAGACGATGGAGAAGATAGAAATTACCCTATAAGACTAGATGGAAGTCTGAGAACAGAGTATTCCATAGAGGGAAAAGGGAGGCAGTATGAAATCTTGGTAAGCAGGGAAGGATTGCAGATTGGTCGGGTCATCGTTAAGATAGATGAGACCCCTGCTCAGTAGGGTCTGATTAATATAGATGAGTTATCTGTGGTCTCGAGTCCTGAGTTACGAAGGAAGAACCGAGAATGAATGAAAAAGCGGGACGCTATTCGGTTTTGGCTGCGGTTATGCTCGGTAGCATCATGGGTCCCATTGATGCTAGTATTGTCAATGTTGTGCTTCCGACTATCACCGGGTCTTTCGGTGTAGGCATTTCCACGGCGCAATGGGTCCCGATGATATACCTCCTCACCATCAGCAGCCTGCTCCTATTTTATGGTCGCCTGGGCGATATCCTGGGATACAAAAGGGTATACCTAGCTGGCCTTGCTGGCTTCATCATTGCTTCTGGACTCTGTGGTCTTTCGCCTGCAGTCCATTGGCTTATCGCGTTTCGGGCTATCCAAGGACTCGCTGCCGGCATGATGATGGCAGTGCCTTATGCTATTATAACTGCCTCTTTCCCACCTACAGAGCGAGGCAAAGCTCTGGGTATTAATGCCATAAGTATTTCGGCGGGCCTGGCAATAGGTCCCTCCCTCGGCGGCTTTATCACTTCCTTATTGGGCTGGCGCTTTGTTTTCCTCATTAACATTCCCATTGGCATTACGGGTTTACTCTGGGGACACCACGTTATCCCTGAACTGAAGGGGCAGCTCGGAAAGATAGACATACCAGGAGTGGCGACCGCCTCTGTTTCCCTGTTCTCTATTCTTCTCTTTGTCAACCGCTTTCAAAATCTAGGCTTCAGTTACACCACTGGCATTCTGTTCTTGGTCGCAGTTGTGTCTGGTATTGGTTTCCTTTTGATAGAGAGCAGGGTTACCCAACCCATGCTCAACCTGAGTCTTTTCCGGAATGCAACCTTCTCCTTTGCCAATGTTAGCGCCTTGCTGAATTTCATGTCGCAGTATGTGATGGTTTTCCTTACCCCCTTCTACCTTCAAAGGGTACTGCACTATGCTCCAAATAACGTAGGTCTCATTATGACGTCTTTCCCGTTGGCTGTCATGGCAATCGCTCCCTTTAGTGGTTCCCTTTCCGATCGGATGGGCACAAGGATGCTAGCCTGTCTTGGTGCTGGCATATGTGCCCTGTCACTGTTCCTTATCAGTCAATTGTCAGTTTCTGCTAGTTCAGCAGACGTTGTGTGGAGGTTGATTCTCTTCGGGCTAGGCACTGGTATTTTTCAGTCGCCAAATAATAGTTCTGTAATGGGGAGTGCGCCGAGGCCTTACCTGGGTGTAGCCTCCGGAATTCTGGCAACAATGCGAAATGTAGGTATGGTCTTGGGTATTGCTACGGGAGGGGCGGTTCTCTATGCTTTTGCTCCGCCGCACATTCTTCAAAAGGCTACCCTAGAAAGTTCAGAAGCCGCTGCTTTCGTATCAGGGCTAAAGTACGCGTACATAGCAGGGGGAATCTTGACTGGAATTGCCACTTTTACTTCCCTTGTCAGAAGCAGAGGGGCAATAAACGGAATGGTGCATACACAGGTTACGTAAATTTCTAGAATCAACCTTTTTCATGTTTCACCTGTTTCAGTGGAACCCGTGGCTGCCACTGACCGCCGTCGTTCTTTCGATCCGTGATCCTCAAATCTAATGAATTGATACTCATGTAACCAACAAAGACTTAATGAGAATAAAAAACCCTTTGGATCAGATTTTAGGAATTAAGGGAGGTCGTGGGATATGATTTGACAATAGAACCTATAGGGAGGTATATCCGACATAGTCGTCTATCCATCCAATTTTGAAGAATAGACGACACTGTCGTCTATGGACAAGTTACGCGAAAGGCCAAATTAATTTTTAAAGGACGATTATTATGTCAATTTTTCAAAAAAACAAGAAGTTAATCTCGAGGATTTTTGCCGTGATTTTTACGAAAAAAATATACTCAATCCAGTGATTGAAGGACTTGACGCTTGCGCGATATATTTTGACACAGTAAGAAAATCTGTTGTGGAGGTAGATCAAAATTTTGCCAACATCGATTCTCAAAAATTTGCTTCCGAAATGATACTTTTGCGATTTGAATTATTTGCGCTCGCGTGGCTACATCAATTTGGAGATAAATTGGCAGTTGCTCAAAGTATTTTTACAAAGCATTTCCTAGATGAAAATAAAAGAAATGATATTTGGGAAGCTTCCGAGTCCTATAATCAGGCCATTGCCCGATCGAGCACTATTGGTAAAACACCAGAAAAACCATTTGATAGAGTATATCTTGCCCGTGTTATGAAAACGAGGGCTGATTTGTTTGATCAGTATCACAAAGAAGGCTATGATCCGAAATGCGTTGCACGAGCTTTGAACCGATTATTTTCCGATGAATCTTGGGAAAAAGGTATTACTGCCGGATTGCTGATGTTTGCTCTTTGTGATCGTCTCGGTTTTGAGCAAAATTTTGAGCCGAATAAAGAAGCGCAATTCCGTTTGACAGCTATTATTCGCGGTCTTTACGATGGATCTCGACAATCTTTAGAAAAAATAAAGATTAAAAATTAATTTAGCACATCGCCTAACACTGGATATGCGGTTCTGCTACGCTTCACCCATATTGCTAACGCAACATCGCATATCCCTAAACGTTATCTGCTTGGTGTGGGCCGGAGGATAAGACATTGATAGAAGCTCCTCAGTATATTTAAAAGGAGGTTGAGGGTCAGGTGTCAATAATCCTGGTTATTGACACACGCCTGTTTGGAGGGCACATCTAATGCTCCAAAGATACGTTGGGTTCTACACTATCCCCCAGTTTTGGGCTGAGAAACCCATCGTCAACGAGCATCTGAAGGATATGCAGAACCTTAATGCTCTAATGTCTGAGCAGGTCTTCCACTATACCTCTCAAGATTATGACCTAATCATATGCAGGGACGGAATGATTATGCTGTCTGTCCTAGCGTTAGAACGCGACTTCGCCCCTACACAGTCAAATGCTTCTATGGCTGAGAGGATGGTCAATATGGTATCGTTCTGGGAACAATACCTTGACTACGTAAACTCACTCTACCTCATCCTAGACTCCTGCATTCAGCGAGTATCAAATCGGCATTCTATCGAGCTCGTACCAATTACCTTTCATGAGGCTTTCCGTGTCACGGTCCATCGTGGGCAACCAATAAGCGTGGTACAGCTGCAATGGCGTTACGGCATCGGGATGGATCCAACATCGGATCGAGATCCAAGGACGCATGCGTCTGTAGAGGCCCGCAGGCTCTACCACCTTAGGACAGACGCCGACAAGTAGTCTCGCAAGAGGTCTTTGATCTCTTGAATCAAGGATTTGCCGCCGTAGCCGCAAGTCAGAAGCTGCGAACAAGACTGTCAATTATAGCCAGTAGTATAGGAGAGTATAAGAACGCTCACTACGGATTGTCCCTGGTCTTGGCCTGGTTCGTAGTAGAATCGGTCCTGACAGAAAAGTGGAAGACCTGGGTCATGTCCAAGAATAGCAAGTTCTCAGACGGCACCAAGCGCGTAAATGCGGACCGAAGGAAGCTTCTTCTCGAAGGGCAAGACTACCCTATCAGCGTCGTCTCAAACATTCTTGAACTGTCCGACGTTTTGTCTTTCAAACTCCACAGGCAAATTGACAACGTACGGCGGTATAGAAATCACATTGTCCACCAGGATCCTAAGTACCACTGTACGTCCGAACAGTGCAATGAGGCGATTGAACTAGCGATATCCCTTGCCACCGAAGGGGAATCGCTCGACATCGTCCCGAACTTATATTTGCCAGAATATGGCCCCTAGAGGCTTCCCGGTGTTATGGCGAGTCCGCGCATACGCCCTTGCATTGCTCTATGCCATGGCACGCCAGATTCGCTATGGGGACGTTCTTAAGTTATTTAAATAACTTTGGGAGGCAGCAATGCAAAAGGCCGAGGGGGCAGCCCTTGACACAGGACAAATTGAGCATGAGATTGAAAACATTATTTTGCCCGCACCAGCAGATAACACTGGCTAAAAGATTTACATCCAAATGCTGGCGCACTTCTTTTAGCCTTGAACGAAATGGCGGTTCAATAAGGGGGAAATAATGAGGCCGACTTATTTTGAATTGGTACAACTTAATCCACTTTTACAAAAAAGAAGCCCTGAGGATGTTAAAGCTTTAATGGATGCTATTGAAGAATGTGGTTATCGATGGAGTCCCATTGAAAAAACGTTCTATAATGATCAAATTTCTCGCGGCATCAGAACACAGGGGTTAGATGCGTTTACACCTGTTAAATTTAAAGAATATCATAACAAAATATATCAAGAGTATTTGGCTAACCCTAAGCAATATACCTTGCATGCTTGCGGAATGTCTATTTGGTCAAGATGGGTTCCACGCTTGATTATTCTATTCATTATCGATTTGGTATTGGGCTGGCTAATTCTACCCATAAAGTATTGGGTGGGGTCTTTGGCGTTTATCATTATGCTTTTCTTTTTTATGAAAAGTTTCTTTGTTGATGCTACGAGACCACAGTAAACATTGGAGGACTATATGGAAGAAAACAGAAAGATAGACGGCGCTCTCAAAAAACTGCATGACGAATTTGTGGACACTGGTGGCTACTCAAGAAAAATGATATATACTTACGTCGTAGTTTTGATTTTTACGGTTGGGTTGGGTTGGATTGTTTTCCCAGTTAGATTATGGATAGCGCTACTTTGTCTTTTGTTATCCCTTCCATCTCTGTTTTTATATCGGTCTGCTCAGTACGACGAAAAAGTATTTGGGCGTTGGAGTACGCCACCATATTGGCGGCGGCAAAGCACTCGGCTTACACTTATTGCAACAGGCTTGTCTCTTTTGATTCTCTTTGTTTGGCTGGCTTATCCATTTATTCAATCTACGATAATAATTGTAGCTATAATAGTAGCAATATTCTGGATTATAAATAGGGTTGTTCGTTATCACGCATCAGTCACCGCATTTTTTATGGATAGAGATATAGAAGAATAAAGAGTTAAATA
>JBDRGH010000317.1:0-2866 GCA_043818015.1 Pseudomonadota bacterium | reverse complement strand
AGCCCATCAACATTCTGAGTAATCAAACAGAAACGATCTCTGAAGATACGTTCCAATTCTACTATGGCTGTATGCCCGGAATTCGGATGGGCGTTAGCACAGACCGTTCTGCGGTAGAGATACCACTGCCAGACTTCAAAGGGATCTTGTAGAAACATCCGGAGCGTCGCCATCTCCTCAGGACGGTACTCTTTCGACCCGATCGTCCAGTAACCCTCCTTACCCCTGAACGTAGGTATCCCGCTTTCAGCCGATATGCCGGCTCCCGTCAAAACAGTCAGATTCCCGTCTGATTCCTTAAATTGTGTCAATATACCTTTTAATCTATCGTCCATTTTGCCCTTGAACCCTATCCCGGTAAGTGCCTTATTTCGATCAATCCCCTTCCCTCTTCGAGATGGGTAGCCTTCTCCATAATTTCCCAGAGACGACCGACTACAACGGGTATGCGGGGTAATACTGTCAAAATGATCGGACACGGCGACTCGCCGCGCCAATGTACCCATTTTATTAAAAAGCGGTTCCATGTCAAGGAAATACGACGCTGGAGTTTCCCGAGTCTCTCAGCCAGTATTCTTGAAACACGGTGATTTCATTAATACTGCAGTTATTATGTACGTGAACCCCTTTATCCCTTCGCTCACAGCTTCCGCAGTGACCCTTTCGGGGCTCGCAGGTGGGGAATACTTTCCCCTTCCAGCCTCTTCGGGCTGGCTTTCCCCTTCCTGCTCACCCTCGACCTGTCTGCGTGCAACGCACAGGCAGGTGGGTACCCCACTCCTCCAGCAAATTTCGCCATGAGACAAAGGAGTTCACTATAAATTCGGGAAACTCCAGAATACGATCAAGGCATCTTGGTTTCTTTTTTGATCAGCCGGCTACGGTAAACTGAAATAATTTTGGCTAATCCATAGCTTCATGGGGGAGGTATGATTAAGCAGTAAATGGGCATAGAAAGTGAAAGGCATGGCTTCCGTAGAGGCAGTTCAAGAGAGGGGGATAAAAGGGGTAAAGGGTGTTATTGAACCCGATGGGCAGGGGATAGGATTCTTTGATATTGACATGTGAATCACGATGACCCCCGTTCAATGCCATACGTCGAGATAGACGTGGCCAGTGTATAGAGAAAAGCATTGATTTATCTTCCAGCGAGTGATAGATATATTTATCTATATCTTAGTCGTCGAATCACTGTTAGGCGATGTGAAAATTTATAATTTATTACAAAAGGAGATTAGAATGAAGATCTATGTAGGAAATTTGTCGTACGAGGTCACCGAGGAGGACTTACGGCTGGCTTTAGAACAATTCGGTCAGGTTGAATCCGCCACCATTATAAAAGACAAGTATAGTGGTCAATCAAAAGGATTTGGATTCGTGGAGATGCCCTCTAAAGCTGAAGGGCAGTCTGCAATCGATGGCCTAAATGGCAAAGAGCTAAAAGGAAGAGCGCTTAACGTGAATGAGGCTCGCCCTCGCACCGAAAGTCGCGATAGTAGAGGAGGATACGGCGGTGGCAGAGGAGGACAAGGTGGTGGCCGAGGAGGACGAAGGGGTGGCCGTAGCTTCTAATCATCAGCCGGGCGGATCTCCGGAAGCAGCAAAAGGGTGATAGGTTGTTAGAAATCTACGTTGACGCCGATGCTTGTCCAGTCAAGCAGGAAGTTTGCAGAGTGGCGAAGCGGTACCGACTGAACGTGACGTTTGTCTCGAATTCACGGATGCGAGTACCTGATCAAGAAGTGGCGAAATTGGTTGTCGTTCAAGGTCAGTTCGACACGGCTGATAACTGGATCGTCGAGCATGTTTCCAAAGATGACATTGTGGTAACAGCGGACATTCCGTTGGCATATAGGTGCGTTAAGAGCGGTGCGCAGGTTCTTGGCCCAACAGGACGTATCTTGTCCGACGCCAACATTGGGCAGGTCCTGGCAACTCGAGATCTCCTGTCCGAACTTCGTGAAGCAGGAACCATGATGGGTGGTCCGCCGCCGTTTCAAAAGCGGGATCGGTCTCGGTTCCTCCAGAGTCTTGACCAAATTGTTCAGAATATCAAACGCACGATTTAGCGTCGCGTTGCAGGTTAATTTGCATGCGGCGGCTATCGTGAGTTGCGAAAGCGAGGCGTCAGTCGGGACTTGGCATGGAATACGGCCAAATCTGCACATGGTCCTTGGCGTTTGAGCCGCAGTCCTGCTTAGCGTTTGCTCTACCTGGACGGTATTTTGGTTCCCTTGGACTTCCACGACTGTTTCAAAGATCGACTTAACCAGCCGAACCGCGTGGTACGTGATCCGTATGCCCAGTCGTGTGGGAGGACGGGAGCTGCGAGGCTCTCCCCTATCCCGATTAGCTTTCGATAAAAAGAAACAGTAAATGTTAAGAGTGCTTTCGAAATTTATCTTACGAATGTTTGGCTGGACGGTAGAGAAGGATCTACCCCTTAAAGAGAGATATGTTCTTGTAGGAGCTCCGCATACGAGTAATTGGGATTTGCCTCTTGCCATTCTTGGAATGTTGGCAATGGGGTTGCGGTTTAGTTTGGTTGCTAAGCACACTCTTTTCAAATGGCCCATCGGACCTTTGTTTAAGGCTATTGGGGGAATTCCGATAGATAGACGCATACGAACAGGTTTTGTTGATAAAATGGTCGAGTTATTTACACATCGAGAAAAACTAATACTAGCAATAATCCCAGAAGGAACACGTTCCAAAACACCTTATTGGAAAACAGGCTTTTATTTTATAGCTGTGAAAGCACACGTACCAATCGCTTTAGGTTATTTAGATTATGGTGAGAAAAAAGTAGGGGTCGGCAAGCTAATTTGGCCTACGGGTAGTATAGAGAAAGATATTGAAGAAATAC
>JBDRGH010000316.1:0-2670 GCA_043818015.1 Pseudomonadota bacterium | reverse complement strand
CCGGTGATGCCGTAGGAACCATCCAGGGATAAATCCCAGAGAAGGTTGTTTTCTGCCACAGCCAAATCCAGTTCGGCCACTTTGTGGTTCAGGAGGGACTGCAGATAATCGGGCCTCTTTAGCACTGCAAGAGCCTGGCACCGTGCTAAATCGGGGTGTACAGGCTTGGTCTCCATCTTTTCCGTCGTTATAATTATGGTATGCTTGTCGATATCGAGAACCTGGAGCAGAGAGAGTCTGGCTGCATCCAGGGCGTTCCGGGCTTGTGTGAAGCTGAACTCTTTATTGGCCACGTCCGCAAGTGTCTGAATGATCTCAACCTGTGCCATTCTTCCCACTGCGATTAATTCCCGGTTTACTTCCAAGAGTTCTTTCGATCTTTCAAGCGAACTCTCGGCGATCTCAAGCTGTTTTTGGGCCTGAAAAAAACTCCGGTACGCGCTGATGGCAGAGGTTATTGTATCTATGATAGTTGATCGTAATGAGAGTATGTTTATCTGTTCATTAATGCGAGCAGAATTCAAGGAGGTGGTGACTATTTTAGTCCCTGCGCCTTTCAGCAGGGGTTGCTTGATGCCAAGGTTCCACGCTGATGAGTAGGAATACCCCAGTGTATCCCCTTGCTGCCTTTCACCGGTATCTGTCCAGGTAAAGGAAAACTCGGTACCGAGGGGGATCTTTTCCGTAACCGTGGTAGCAATTTCACCAGTGTCGGTGTGAGACCTTGTTTCTCCATCTCCTGTGTCGGTACGCTTGATGGAAGGTTTGATGGTTAACTGGGGAAAGAATTCATCCTCAGCCACTTTGAGGCCAAACTTCTGTACTACTCGATCAAGATAGGCACTTTCTATAGTTCTATTTTTTCTGAGGGCAAGGAATACACAATCAGCCAGGGTCATCTCTCTTTTGATCTTCATGTCGGCGTCTTTAGTGCCTCCACAAGAGATCGGTGGGAAGCAGAGGGAAAAAGCCGCGATGGACGCAACGGTGCCCGCAATCACCCTAAAGCGCACGTGTTTCCAGGCTGAGAAGAACCGTGCTGGCAAATGACCTTTCATTTCTGTTTCTTCCTCTCCTGGCGGAATCTTTTAACTTCTAATCCCTGTTTTTCTAGTTTCTGATCACCTAACCTTATCAAAATATCGCAAGAGACTCCCGGGGTAGTGAACGATTGAGCGGTGGATTTGGAGTCTAGAACAGACAGACGACCAAATCTTGCAATTTGCACCGGTCAGCCTCATTATTTCCCATAGAACCTCAGCACCATAATCGTAATGTCATCCGATTGAGGTACCCCTTCTGAAAAAGCAATCACTTTTTCCATTATGCCGTTAGCCACTTCCTGGACGGGCTTGTCCTTGAGACGCGTCAAACCTTTTTCTAACCTCTCTTCCGAGAACAATTCATCACGTTCATTCATAGCCTCTGTTACGCCGTCGGTGTAGAGAAAAATCGTCTCCCCTTTTTGGAGGGTAATCTTCTTTGATTGATATGAAAAATCCTCCATCACCCCGAGCGCCATTCCATTCGTTGATTCCATGGGCTCTATATCTCCACTGGTGCGAATGATGTAAGGCGGGTTATGACCGCCGTTACAATACATCAATTCTCCTGTACGCGTATCGAGGATGCCTAAAAAGAGAGTCACAAACATCAGTGAAGGATTGTCCGTTGAAAGAGCTTGATTTGCACTGTCTAAAATGGTGTCTGCAGTTAATCCTTTGGTAGTTGTAGTTCTAATAAGGGTTTTGCTTACAGCCATGAAGAGGGCAGCAGGCACCCCTTTGCCAGAGACGTCGCCGACAATAAAGCAGAGATGGTCGTCATCCATAAAGAAGAAATCGTAAAGATCTCCTCCGACCTCTTTTGCCGATTCAAGAGTGGCGTATAAATCGAATTCAGGTCTATCAGGAAAAGGAGGAAATACTTTGGGAAGAATACCCATCTGGATGTCACGGGCGATCTTTAACTCGCTCTCGATTCTTTCTTTGGCGGCTGTGGTTTCTGTTAATTCTTCAATATATTTTTTAAGGGAGCTTTTCATGTAGTTAAACGAATCTGCCAATTTTCCTACCTCATCTCGTGATTTAACCGAAGGAAGCTCTATATCCAGGTTTCCGGTTCCGATATCTTCTGTTGCCCCTGCTAGTGCCCTCAATGGTCGTGTGATGGAGCCGGCAATCAGTACAATGACCACGAATAGGAATAAGAAGCCGGCCAAACCGAGGAATAAAACGGTGCGATTGAGACGGGTAATATCCGCCATCAATTCGTCCTGTGGGAAGAGAACCCCTAAGGACCAGCCACTTGAGGCTAAAGGGGCATAGACCATCCAGCATTTTTTTCCGGTGAGAATGCTTGTGAAGGGAACAAATCCGGATCTGCCCTTAATCATTTCCCTCCCGATCTCCCGTAGTCGGGAATCTCCTCTCGCTTCAGCTACACTGAATACAGTCTCATTCATAACCAGATTTTCGCCGGGGTGGGTTACGAATGTCCCGTTTTTTGACACTAAGAATGCATAGCCAGTCTCCGCTATCTTTACAGAAGCAACGATTTTCTCAAGCCAGGATAGGGAAATGTCTGCTGTCACCACACCTCTGAGTTGTCTTTTCCCCGAGACTGTTTTATAAAAGGGCACGGAATATGTAGCCATAACTATGTTACCAG
>JBDRGH010000315.1:0-4166 GCA_043818015.1 Pseudomonadota bacterium | reverse complement strand
AGCTACTTTTGTCCACTTCTGGGATTGATTTTACACGACTACCCCGACCAATATCAATTTGTCCTTTTTGTATCCCGGCATAGCCTCTTCGATCAGCTTGCTATACCTCCCTGGCAAAGCGATCGTGCCCTGGAGCACTTTCTTCACGATCTTCTTCGCATTGTGCACCAAACACATTAGCAAAAGCTCCCCTCGTACCTTCACCAAACCCCGCAAGTCCATCGATAGCTTCCTGCCATCCCACTTCAGCTGCCCGAAAACCGGCTCCACCGTGTATCCACGCTTCTTGTATATCTGCCTCCCCTCCTCACTCCTCAGTTTATCCCTCATCGCCTCCAAAAGCGGCTCCCGGCCATCTCGACTCACTGTCCGCACCTCCCCCTAGTACATCGCTCCTTTACTGCACATTCCCTGCAAGACTCCCCTCGGTAGAGGAGGAGTGATAGCTTCCCTTCACGCTTCTGCTCCGACCATCGTTTCAACTCCTTCCCCTCTGGACAAATATAGGTATCTCTCATCTCGTAATAGCGGAAGTTGATCTTGTGATATCTTTTTTCATTCTCTTCCTACTCGTCGAGGGACTCCAGGAAGTTATCTGGCATATAGATGTCCAGTCCCTTCCCCTCTGCAAATTCGAGGTTATCGTAAGATGAGTATCCGGCATCGGCACTGCCCTCTTGAGGCAGAGCCCCAAGATTTCGTTCCACCTGCTCCACCAGAGGCCTCAGTCTAGAATTACCAATTTAAGGCACCCTTCCACTTAGCTAAAACTTTATCTTTGACCCCTGGAGAATAAGTATTTCTCAAAGGGAAATCCTTTCTTCTCTCATAGGGGATGCAGGCATCAATGATGGCCCGTGAGTTGTAAAAAGTGTCGGCTTCGGGAACCGAATCTTCAGATCTCATAGGATCCAACCTAGTACTCCAGGCTTTTCTAATAAATTCTATGTCCGTTACTGGGTCTACTCGGGTGCACATTGCCCATAGAACTTCTTTAATATCAGTGGGGTCAATATCGTCATCTACGACGACAACATATCTGCCGGCATAAGCTCCTTCCCGACATTGAGACGCCACAAATCCTGCTTGCCGAGAATGCCCTGAAAATTCCTGTTTAATCGAAACAGCCAGAAACTGCCTGGAACCTCCAAATTCGTGCGGCCAGACTCCTCTGACACTGGGGACTCCAGCATCTTCGAGTGCCTTCTTGAGAGTAGCGGACCGGAAAATGGCAAACCAACAAACTTGCTCATAAAAGTCGCCCCGACCCGCAGGCGAATAGCCAATCACGATGGGGTCATTCCGACGGAGAATACTCTTAATGTTCACGGCCGCGGCAGGCTTCTTCCCGCCACCGTAATAACCTGTCCATTCTCCAAAAGGCCCCTCTGGTAAGGTTTCTCCAGGAATGCACTCTCCTTCTAGCACTACTTCGCTAAATGCAGGAAGAATGAGGTCTGTAGAAATCCCCTTTACTCCTTCTATGCTTTCTCCCAGCATCGCTCCAGCATAATTATACTCGCTTACCTTTTCTGGAACTCCCAAGGTTGCTGCGATCAGCAGTGCAGGGCCATGTCCCAATGAGATGGCTACCGGACAGGGCTGATTACGTTCATGGTACTTTTTCATAATGATATTACCATGCTTACCGACTGACATATAAAGGGTGACCATGTTCTTATTCTGCAGCATCACTCGATAGCAGCCCAGATTAATTCTACCTGTATCTGGATCACGAAGTATTACTACGCAACCCGTCCCTATATACCTTCCTCCGTCCCCCTCATGCCAAAAAGGGGAAGGAATCTGGTAAATGTCCACGTCTTTTCCGGTTACTATATTTTCCATCACCGGACCATCGGTCACCATGTTCACGGGGAATTTGGGTGATTCCCTTTCCCATATCTCAGGCTTTCCTACCAAATACTGAACAAGATCTGGCTGTTTATCGAACAATTTAGATAAATTGAGCGCCAAACTTATTCTCTCGGGTGTAGTGAGCATGCTTGTCAAAACCCGGAATCCAGGTGACAAACCTGGAATCTCATCGAAAAGTAAAGCAGGGCCTCTTCTTAGGGTATTCTCCTCTGTGAGAACCCCCATTTCCAGGTTCCAATCCACCATTTTAAGTTGTTTTAGTTGTTCAATATCTTTTACTTTCTGCAACCACTTTCTAAGATCTTGCATCGGAATACCTCCTTTGGCTTTCAGAATTACTTTTCAAAACATAAATTGTTAAAATTGATGGTCTCAGCTCATCTTAGCCAACATCACTCTTGAGTTTTTTTCCAAAGGTGATCCATACCACAAATAATTTACAAACCAAGTTCTTATAAAAGTTGCTATTTCTTCCGTCCCAGCTCTTCTGCCGTAAAAACCGAATATTTCTTTATATCATCTTATGAAGCTGTCCAGTTTGTCCTCCACAAATTAAAATGGTAAAGCACAAATCAGTCTATGCAATTTACCCTATTCGTTGACTTCCTCATTTTCCTCGTCATATTTCGATCTTTCACAAACATTTTGAACGCTTTTTCAAAACATTCTGTGGTTAGTGCTCGAACACTTTCAAATCCACAACTTTTCAGCGATTGCAATTTCGCTTCGTCACAGAGGGACTTTAGCTCTGCCCCTGAAAAACTATCTGTTTTTTTAGCCAGATAGGTCGTTATCTCATGTAGAGATGTCTCTGGAGATAGAGGGGTTTTTTTGAGATGGATGCGTAAAATCTCAGCTCTTTCTTTTTCATCAGGCAAAGGGATAAAAATATGGATTCCAAATCTTCCTGAACGCAGAATAGATCTATCCACCATATCTAATCGGTTGGTGGCCGCTAATACGATCACATGACTCCGAGGTTCGATTCCATCGAGCTCCATCATAAGTTGACTGACTACCCGTTCTGTGGTTTTCGACTCACTTTGAGCTTCCCTGGTTGCAGCAATGGCTTCAATCTGATCAAATAAAATAATTGTTGGCGCGGTTTGACGGGCAACAGAAAAAATATGTCTGAGAGTTTCCTCCGATTCTCCTAACCATTGTCTAAAAATTTCTGCTCCTTCTACAGATATAAAATTAATTCCACATTCATTAGCCACCGCCTTCGCCAGCAATGTTTTTCCCGTTCCGGGAGGTCCGTGCAGCAGAATGCCAGTTTCCGGCTTAAAATCAATCTGCTGAAAAACGTCCGGCTTTTTCAGTGGCATTTCAATAAGCTCCCGAAGTCTCTCTTTAATTGAATGGAGTCCCCCAATATCCTCCCAGCGGACATTAGGGATGGTGATGAGGACTTCCCTCATGGCCGAGGGACGGATCTTACTTAAGGAATATTCAAAGTCTTCCCTTTCCACGGAGATGCTTCTTGCCTCAAAACGGATTGCTTTTCGATGGTCTTTCAGAAAATTCGAATTCCTTCTAAGTGCCTTCAATCCTGCTTCCCTACAGAGCTCCATTAAATCTGCTCCAACAAAACCATGAGTGATTTGAGCAAGGGTTGGGAGATAATCGGAGGCATCTTGTGCAAGCGGCATTTCTCTGGAATGGATTTCCAGGATTTCCAATCTCCCCTTCACGTCTGGAGGCGGGAAGAAGATTTCTCTGTCAAATCTCCCAGGTCTACGGAGGGCTACATCAATAGCTTCTAAACGGTTTGAAGTTCCAATGACAATCACTCCGTTCGTTTGTTGCAGCCCGTCCATTGACGAAAGTAACTGAGTTACCGCTCTCGTATCTGAGAGTGTACCCGTTTGGCCTCGCTTTGGAGCTATAGCATCCACTTCGTCAATAATCACGGCCGACGGAGCATGATGGACCGCTTCGTTAAAGATCCTTCGTAAATTGCTCTCTGTCTCTCCTGAGATGGCCCCCACAATATCAGGCCCATTGATAAAGAAAAACCTAGCACTGATCTCATTGGCAACAGCACGAGCGAGGTGTGTTTTTCCAGTGCCTGGGGGCCCGTAAAAAATAATACCTCTTGGTGCCTTAATCCCAAGTTGAGTGTAGGCATAAGGGATCTGAAGAGGCAACTGAACTAATTCTCTCACCAATCGAATTTGTTCTTCTAAACCACCGATATCTTCAAAGGTGACATCGATGGCTCCTTCAACGACATGGCTTTCGTGATAATCCAAACTAATCTCAGTCTCTGCGGTAATGATGCCTGG
>JBDRGH010000314.1:0-3380 GCA_043818015.1 Pseudomonadota bacterium | reverse complement strand
CTTAGAAATCTTGAAATATCAAAAATCTAATGCGATTGAGTTCAGGGTTGTTTGTGGTATTGTAGATGGGATTTTGAAGTCCTATAATGGTGTCATCTGGGAAAGTCAACAGTTTTATTTTAATAGATTTGAGGAGAAGGGGCCATGAGCCCCCGGGGACATCTGTCCTCCCAACACCTCCCACAAAGAGGGTATCTCCAGTAAAGAGATAGCCGTTCAAATGGAGGGTGATGCCTCCCGGGGAGTGACCCGGTGTGAGTAGTACATCGAGGCTCAGTTTACCTATAGTAATGACATCGCCTTCTCTAACGGTAGCATCTGCCGGGGGGGATTGTTTTCCCCCGAACATGGAAAGCATAAAGCTTGGCTGGCTGGTGAGAAGTTCCTTTTCGTTTTCGTGTATTATTATTTTTGCACCGGTCTTTGCAACCATTTCGGCATTGCCCATGGTGTGGTCTATGTGTGAGTGGGTATTGACAATATATCTTATTTCGATTCCATTCTCATTGCTCATAGAAATTATCCTATCAATCTCCGATGCAGGATCGATTACCAACCCCTCTCCTGTCTCCTTACATCCAACTATATATGCAAAAACAGCCAGGTTCCCAACTTCCAATTGCTTTACGAACATAATTGCCTCCTCTTGAATTAAGCGAGCTTCTCTTGAAGAAAGGATAACCTACAGGCCCTCACCTATCCTCTTAAGCCCCTCGACTAAAACCAATCTCCCAACGGGAACTACCTCACATGGAAGGGATTTAATAAAGAGCCTGTTTTCGCACAATCCTCCACTAAGATAGATTTTCCTGGGCCTGCCGGTGAAATGATACACGTTCATGGCAATCCCTTTGACAAACATAGCTACGGCTTTTTTCTCATCGCCACTCTTTATTATTTCATCGAATATTCTGGATATGCCGATAAGTCCGCATATTACGGGATGACCATCCTCAGGAGGTTCTAAGTCATTGCAGTCAAATTCATAGTACATCTCTAAGAGCTCGATAGCAAAGCCCTGAGATGCACCACACTCCTGATTCCATCCGGTTTGAACAAATCGCCCGTCTCTGTACTGCACGTACTTTATATCTCTGCTTCCAACATCCACCAGAAGGAAATCCTTCTCACCTATTAAACTGAGACCACCTTCAGAGAGGGCTATGAGTTCGTTTACAGACTTCTTTGCCCTTCTTTCCGCATTATGTCCACAGGCGAGGTCGGCAATTATATCTTTAGGTAGCTCTTTCGTCCTAAGAATCGTTACCGATGTATCTACGATCTTCGACCATGTGCTACCAAAATCGGCAAACACCGTCATTTCAAAGCCCCCCTCAGATAGAGAAACGCTTCTATCTGGGCTCTTACCGATGCAGTCAATCTCCCATCACAATCCACGTAAAGTCCTTTATAAACTCTAGCCAAGTTTTTGGCCAGGAGGTTCTTAGAACAGAAGCTCTGGGCATAGAAGATCGTTGGGATGTCTTTCTGTACATAGCATTCCAGCTCCAAGTCATCGGGCGTACCATTTTCAAAACATCGAGTCCACCCAAATATCCTCGTCCCGTTCGGGAAAAGGTCGAATATCTCTGCATCCCAGCATGGCACAGACCAGAACCCGGCCTTGGGATGCGGTTCTCTCTCCAATTCATAACCTTTCGGGTCAATGATGTCATTAAGAATCAAGTCAAATTTTCTTCGTAAAGGTAGCTTGGAGTCACAGATGACAGTCCCATGCCCCACTCCTCTCTGATTTCTCGTCTCGAGGATATCTATATTAAAGTGCTCCCTCAATATCCAACTGAGAAACCTTCCAGAGTCACACTTCCCTTCTCCTACATCGAAGATGATCTTTTGGGGACGGAGGGCTAAGGCATTATTGAAGACCCTCTTTATAATACAACAGGAGACCTTTGGAAGGTAGAGATCGCTCTTCTCCTCTACCTGTCCAAGATCATTGTCAAGATCTATCAATTCCTCAGATCTGTATTTCCTCATTACATGATCGGGCGGACACCCTACAAACCCAACCTTCAAAGTTTAGAACCCCTTTTGAGATGCGCACTCTTCTATTATATCTATACAGGATGTTACCTAAACAAAAATTCCCTTGAGCGGTCACTAAAACGTTTTTTGTTAACAAATCTTAACTCTATACTTCTATCTTCATCAGATCTTCCGCTACAACTATCTCTCCCCGATAGGTTTTCTGCGCTTGTCTTCGAATATCATATTGATCACAGATGGGATAGATGTGGGTGAGAACAAGCCTCTTGGCTCCTGCTTCCTTCGCGACCCGTCCGGCCAATGAAGGTGTTAGGTGGCCATCTACCTTAAATTCATATGGGAATGAACATTCAATAACTAAAAGATCGCTGTTTCTTGCAAGCTCTACCAAATTATCGCAGTAATCTGTATCACCAGAATATACAATACTCTTCCCCTCAAATTCTAATCTGTATCCAACACACTCCACATCCTGGTGACAAAGTGGTTTCGATTCAATCAGTATATCGTTAAGTTTTATCTGAGAATTATTAACCTCCCTTATATTCACAGAAAAAGGCGGGTTTTTAAGTGTTGGAAAGAGCCTTTCCACGTTTTCGTAAAACCTTCTCATTCCTTTGGGTCCTGTCACATTGAGATCATTTTTCCTTCTCGGATAATCATATTTGTTAGCGAAGACAATCTCTGATAGATCATTGATGTGATCAGGGTGGTCAACATGGGTATAAAAGATATAGTCTATCTGATGGTAGTCAACACCAACTTTGGGAAGCTGATAGGCACAACCGCTGCCACTGTCAAAAAGAATCGGTCGGTTTTCCACCTTTACACACAAACCCGGGGCAGACCTTTTCAACGCAGGAACACCCACCCCAGAACCTAATATTATTAGTTGCATCTGACCTGCCTCATCACGCATAAAAAAAGCGAACCAACACGGGATTAGCCCATAGGCGTTCGCCTTATCCAACGATCACTTTGCAATTAAGTATGTTTCTCTGCAAAAAGTGTCCCTGAGACTGAAGTAGTAAGATAGATTCTTGGGGAGACCGCCAAAGGTTCTCGAAAGCCAGACGTCTGAGCTGGCTGACAATTTTCCAATGTGCGATGAAAATCAGCTTCAAGATCAGTCAAGAAACCTCTTCAACCGCCTCTTGGGCCTACCGTGAAGACTTCCCCTCGTTGTTAAGGAATCCTCTTGAAATATTCCTTGATCCTCCCAAGGACTATTTTAGGAATATCCTCCTTCTTTTCCACGTTGTAGACTGCAATGTTTGGCTTTTGTTTCGTTGCCTCTTTGAATGCCGTTGTGTATCTATTATTACTACCTATATAGACAGCCGTTATCCTGTTGTCTATATCTGAAAAGTACC
>JBDRGH010000313.1:0-3361 GCA_043818015.1 Pseudomonadota bacterium | reverse complement strand
TGCTCATTCGACCCTCCTATTTGCCAGCCATGTTATCACAAGCATCTTGTTTTGGTCAATTTGCTTTTTATATTGGACATAGAAAAACTGTTAATTCTAATTCTCCATGGTGGTGCTACTTGGAATTTTCATTTCAAGAAGGTTGTCACTCTCAAGAAATTTTACTATTTCCGCAACTACTCCGCATGCCCTATTTTCAGTCTCCTGTGTCACCCCTTCGCCTATATCGAAATCATCCCCTTTAATAGAAACCATCCATGCTGGTGGACTCTCATTACAGAGGGATTGATGGAGACCCAGGAGAAAGGCTGGATCAAAATAGTGCGATAAATAGGGCAAATTCCTGAGTTCGGGATCCACCCTGGTCCATTCCCAGCCCCTTCCCAATTCATTCACAGTAGCATCAATAAATATAACCAACGTGGCATCCTGTAGTTCAAAAACCAGGTCAGGCTCAAGTTGATGAAGGGCCAGAAAATGGATTCCCTCTCTGTCTTTTACTATCTCTCTTAGCTTTGTGACCACATACGGACCTATCCCATCGTCTCGTCGCTGGGAATTGCCGTAACCTATAATCCATATGGAAGGTTGTTTAGTTGCCAGATTGCACATGACTCAGTCCCTTTGCACTTCATCTACGAGTTCTCCCTTAAAATTGTATATCTGAATTTTAAGGGGCATCTTACCAACAGCATGGGTCGCACACGACAGGCACGGGTCGTAACAGCGAATTGCCCCTTCAATCCGGTTCAGCATCCCCTCTTCCACCTTGCCCTTGTGGATGTACTCCTCAGCCACAAGCTTAACAGAACGATTCATTGCAATGTTGTTGTGACCCGTCGCAACAATCAAATTGGCCCGGGTGATCTTGCCGTACTTATCAACCCAATAGTGGTGGATGAGTATCCCCCGGGGAGCCTCGATGACCCCGACACCCTCTTCGTTGACAGGATTACTCGTAATCCGAATATCGGTACCACAGATCCGCGGATTCTTCAGCAGCTCCTCCGCACGCTCCAGGCAGTAGAGAAGCTCAATTTGCCGGGCATAGTGGTAGAGGAGCGTACAACCACTGAGCCCTTTTTCCGCGAGCTCCCGAAACTTCTTGAGCTCCTTGTTCGCTTTTGGGGTGGCAATTTGAGTCGCCGCATTCACCCTACCAAGGGGCCCGACCCGGTAACAGCCCTTTGGGTAACCCTGGGGCTTATAGTATGGGAACTTCATGTAGGACCATGGTTCAACCTTCTCGCCGATGTAATCCAAGTACTTGGCAGGATCGAACTCGATGAGCATCTTCCGGTTGCTATCCACAATCCGCCAATTGCCATCGTAGAGGGCAATACAACCATTATTATCCACGAGCCCCGCGTAGTTCGACTCGAAGTTCGCGAACCGCTTCACCTCGTCCAGGTTCTCCTCCTGCCATTTCTTCAGAAGATCAATGGCGACCTGGCAGGTCTCGTAGGCTTCATCGAGCCCGGCAAGGAGCCTATCACGGTCAGATTCGGAAAGGGCGTTTGTCACCCCGCCAGCAATGGAGAAGGCCGGGTGAACCTTCTTGCCGCCGAGGGACTTGATAATCTCCTGGCCGTACTTGCGAAGCTTGATGCCCTTGACAGCCACATCCGGGAACCTGCCAATCACACCCACCACATTGCGCACGGCGGGATCGGCATCCCAGCCCAGGAGCAGATCCGGGCTCGCCAGGTGGAAGAAGTGGAGGGCGTGGGACTGGATGTATTGTCCCTTGTGCAATAGTTTCCGCAGCAAATATGCGGTCTCCGGGATTTGGACCCCTAGGATAGCATCGCATGCCTTGGCGGAAGCCAACTGATGACTCACGGGACAGATACCACAGATCCTTTGGGTAATTATCGGCATCTCCTCAAAGGGTCTCCCCTCACAGAATCGTTCATATCCCCTAAATTGCGTTACGTGAAATCGGGCATCCGTAACCTCACCATTCGGATCCAGAATAATGGTGACCTTTCCATGACCTTCTAATCGACTTATAGGATCTATAGTAATTTTTCGTACTGTCGCCATACGTTACCTCCTCAGTCAAAATGCATCAGTTCGGTCGGAAGAACGGGTATCCTACCCTGCAAGATCTCTGTCAAAGAATAAGCAATTGCCTCGGGAGAAGGTGGGCATCCCGGTACATACACATCGACCGGTACCACTCCATTAACCGGGAGTACCTTATCCAGAAGGGGTGGAATCTCTTCATGGGCAGGTATTACACCTTCCACGGTGCTTTCAGTCTCAATGTAGCCCCGTCTCAGTACCTCATCCTTTGGGATCCAGTTGCGCAAGGTATTAATACCACCAAAGACCGCACAATCTCCCCAGGCAATAAGTATCTTGCAAGATTTCCGAAGTTTCTCGGCAATCTCCACCTGCTCTTCGTTCCCAATACCACCCTCAATAATACCAACATCCACCTCTTTAAAATCATAATTCTTGAAGTCAGTAATCGGAGTAACAGTTAGGTCTACCGCCGACAGGATATCCAATAGGGCTTCATCAAGATCCAGAAAGGACATATGGCATCCTGCACACCCTTCTAACCATACCGTTGCTACTTTTGGCTTTCCCATCAACAAACCTCCATTCTTAGCTGGAGCATGGCGTAATTTTTACCCGCCCCTAATATATTGGAGATGAAGCAAGTTTCATTTCTTCTTCGACCTTTTTGCGTATCTCATCCCAGGTTCTAAAGCCGGGACGAAATTTGGTTCGGCTAGCCAGATCCACCATAGCTTGCCAGGACTCTTTCACCCCTTCGGGCGGATTAAGTACCTTTTCCTTACAGCCAAATCCCAGACCGTCCAGAGACGTATAGGTCCCGCTCTCCTCGATCCAGAGAGGTTTTGGAACAACGACATGGGCCTTATCGGCTAGGGCATCTGGGAAATAGGGGCTGATAACAGCAAGAAAGTCGAGGCCGTTGAGACGATCCAAAAGGTTCTGACTTAAAGCTTCTTCTCCACCCAGAAGCATAATGCCAGCCCTCCATTTACCTTTGCCATTCATCCCCTTGCGAGATGAAAGGAGAAGCCTCCATGCTCCGGTGCTATTCCCATCCCGCTTCAAGATGATAAGCCTCGACGTCTCCTCGGGAAGGGTACCCTTCAAAAAGGCCAGGTTCATAAGATCCACAAGCCCTGACTGATCTGCAAAGCCAGTGAGCCCTTCTCCTGCGATGATCAACGGATTGTTTGAACTCGTAAATACTCTGACCATCTCGTAGAACGTCTTTCTGGCTTCCTCATCGAGGCCAACCCTATTCAATATGTCTGGGACACTCGCCTTTCCCCCTTTCCCGGAAGATTTTTTAACGGAAGCGCTGGCTTCATTC
>JBDRGH010000312.1:0-5100 GCA_043818015.1 Pseudomonadota bacterium | reverse complement strand
GGGGTTCACTTAAATAATCCAAGATTACTAATGAAATCGTGGTGTTCCAAAAATACTTCGGCAGAAACTCGGGAAACTCCTTTTGACATCAGAAACTTCCTCGTCATAGTTGTAGTACTTATATTTATAGTTCCTTTTGATGGCGAAGGGGCTGGCTTGCCCGATTCATCCCACGCCAGAATAGTCATCGTAGATGTTGATGACAAAAGTATAGAGGAACTGGGAAGGTGGCCCTGGACCAGGGATATACATGGTAGGTTAATAAATGTCTTAAACAGATATGGTGCGAAGGCGATAATCTTTGACATCATCTTCTCCGAACCGGATACCAGGTATCCGGAGAAAGATGAATTTCTGATAGACGTGACCAAGAAAAGCGGGAATGTGTATTTTGCATCGGTCTTCTATCCTCTCATTGAAGGCGAGCCTCAAAGAATTGAACGGATGCACCTCCTTGACAGGTTCAAAGCGCCTTATCGAAAAACATTATCGGGAGGTATCCGACATGTTAGAAACGCCCTTCTGCCCATTGAAGGTCTGTCCGTTAATGCCAAGGGAGTGGGATTTGTAAATGTCTTTTCTGGTGAAAAGCCAGGCTCTATCCAGGGTAAGGGTATGATAAGTGTACCCCAGAGGGGAATGATAACCCAGTTTCCTCTTCTCATGGTCTATGGGGAGAAAGTATATTTCTCTCTGCCACTCTTGGTAGCGTCAGACTATCTCAGTCTTAAGGGAAATAGCATAAGAATAATACCTGGTAGTTACCTTCGAATAAATGGTCTCTCCATACCCATTGATAGTGAAGGGGACTTTGACCTGAAATTCTCCCCCCCTTATACCAGGTTTGGCCACTACTCTTATATCGACGTCTTAGGAAGAAAAAACAGGGACCTCGCCTCCATCCTTAAGGGTGCGCTCGTTATAGTCAGTTACAACGCGACAGGACTGTCTGACTATAAGGTTACACCCGTTTCCAATTACTTTCCCGGATCGGAACTCATAGCAACGGCTATCGATAATATTGTATCGTTAGCGCGTGAGCAAGCAAAGGAAAAGTAAGGATCACGTTCAAGCCTGCCAGCCTGCCAGCGCGTGAGCAAGCAAAAGAAATGTAAGAATCCTGTCGTAATTGGTTGATGGGTTAAGAGGGTTCAAGGGGTCTAGGATTCGAGTGAAATGCTCCGGAATTATAAAGACTTAAAGGTCTGGCAAAGATTTATCAGCTATATCTAGAGGTTTACAAGATAACAAAAGGATTTCCCAAAGAAGAAACATACAGCCTGACGTCACAAATAAGAAGGGCTGGGGTATCCGTTCCATCGAATATAGCCGAAGGATATGGTAGAAAAACGACTCCAGAATACATTCGGTCTTTATATATAGCGTATAATTCAAATTGTGAATTAGAGACTCAAATATTATTATCTGGTGACTTGGGTTACGTTGAGGCAGGGGAATTGAAGAAGGTTCAAGATGGAATAGGAGAGGTTGAGAGGATGCTTCAGGCGCTTATAAAATCGTTGGAAAACAAACACTTGACCCCTTGAATCCTTGACTCCTCGAATCCTTATCAGTTAGACCTTTCAAATATCATGAAGATTCTATCGATCATTCTTGTAGCCTGGATGTTGCTCTTCTCTTTGAGTTGTAGCCGAGATGCCCAGAATACAGAGAGCCTGATATCCGAACTCAAGAGTAAAAGGGCCAGCAAAAGGGTCAGAGCCATAAAGTTACTGAGCATCCGAGAAGACCAAAGGTTAATCCAGCCGATGATAGAGGCCTTACGCAATGAAGACGAACAGATCAGGATTTTTGCAGCCAGAGGATTGGGTAATTTCAAAGACGAAAGGATTGTAACGCCGCTCATTGACGCCTTAGAAGACGAAGATGAATGGGTCAGGATGTTTGCAGCGAATTCGCTGGGGGCACTGGGTGATAAACGGACGATAAGACCTCTCTTGAAGGCATTTGAGAGAGACAAAGCCGGGGTGTTTGATTACGCTGCATTAGCTATTCGCTACCGGGGAGACGCAGAAGCTATGAAAGCAATGCATGGCGTAATAGACAGGAAAGACGAGACCGAAAAGAGACTTGCAAAAGATGTGTTAATCTTTTCCCATACCCTGAAAGGGGTAAAGGACCTCAATGGATTCCTTGTTCATTCATTGGAGAGCACCGACGTTGAGATTAGAAAACTGTCTACCCTTGCGTGTAGCCTAATTCGAGATAAGAGGGTTTTTGAGCTGTTGTTGATCTCCCTCAAGGATGAAAGTGAAGAGATCAGAAAATTGTCTGCAAACGCCCTCACGTATATGGGTGATAAGAGAGCTACCGTTCCCTTGATCAAGAGTTTAAGAGACAAGGATAAGGCTGTCCGTAAAGCCTCTGCTTTTGCCCTGGGATTCGTAGGGGACAGGAGGGCTCTAAGACCCTTAATGAGACTGGTAAAAACGGAGGAAGAGGAAGAGGCGAAAGCCTTTGCTGCCCTGGCTTTGGGATTCCTCGGAAACAGAAAGGCATTAAAACCATTAATGAAGGCATTGGATGATCCGAGACTCTGGGTCAGGGCACTCGCCGCAGAATCCCTGGGAAGATTAAGAAATCGAAGAGCTATAGAGAAGCTGGAGCTGCTTCTAAAGAAAGAAGAAGAGGAAAAGGAGGTAAAGAAGAGGGTAGAATGGGCAATCGAGCGTATCAGGAAATACGGGAGTTGATCGAGTGAAGTTCCGTTCAATGACCATAAACCATGGGATCTTTGAGAGGGTTATAGAAGGTGGTCTGATTTTCGTCGTTGTCTTTACTCCCCTTGCTTTTGGAGCAGTGCATGTCGGTGCCTATACTCTCATGGAGCTCACGGTCATCTTTCTGCTCATCGTGTGGATGTTGAAAGTGCTCGTTGTGGGTCACAAACTGGAGAATAGAGGGATTCAGAATCACCGCTCACTATACGTGCCACTCTTTCTCTTTATCGGTTTCGTGCTATTCCAGATGCTTCCTTTGCCTCCGCCGGTGTTGAAACACCTGTCACCCAAGACCTATGAGCTTTACCAACAAACTCTGCCCGGCTGGCCTTCGGAGGTTAGTGGAGGGCCTATAGACTCTGAAAACTCAACAAACTCTGTACTGGCAATTCTAAACTCGCAGCTCACGGCTCATAGTTGGAGATCGATCTCCATCTATAGACACGCCAGCAGGAAAGAACTCTTTAGAATATTAGCATACATTGGTGTCTTCTTTCTGATTATCAATAACCTGGTAACCGAAAGACAGATAAAACGGTTTGTCGTTACCATAATGGTAACTGGGACCGTTGTGGCCTTTCTGGGAATCCTTCAGGCGCTAAGCGGGGTGGATTCGATCTATTGGTTCTGGAGGTCCGTGCATTGGGGGGAAAGACCTCCAGGCTTTTTTGGCCCCTATGTTAATAGAAATCACTTTGCCGGTTATATGGAGATGGTGATCCCGTTAAGCATCGGTTATCTGATATCCTATCTTTCAATTTCCAATTTCCAGGGGGGGGATTGGCGTTATCGTCTCTCGGCTCTGGAATCTAGAATCTCAAAAAACCTCCTCATCATATTCGTGATAGTGGTCATGATTACTGGCCTGTTCTTATCTCTGTCCCGTGGCGGAATTATGTCCTTTCTCGTATCAATGACGTTTCTTATAAACCTCCTCCTGTTCTTTCCCAGATCGAGAAAGAGGGGTTCTGTGGCTTCACTAATCTCGATTTTCTCTATTTCCGCCCTGTTTCTGATTTGGTTAGGAATTGGCCCCGTTCTAGAGAGGTTGTCCACCCTAAAGGACCCTGATACCGTCAGCCCTCTCAGGCCAGTGGTGTATAGTGACACGATCAATATAGTCAAGGATTTCCCATTGTTCGGTACAGGTCTGGGTACTTTTGAAAATATTTATCCCCGATATAAGACAGCAAAGACTGATCTCTTTTTCGAACATGCCCATAATGATTATTTAGAGCTGCTATCAGATACGGGTTTTTTCGGTGCCCTCTTTCTCATTGGAGCGATTTTGTTTTTCCTTGTTGTGATTGTGAAGAGATGGACGAAGAGAAGGTACCCATTCGCAGTAGGGATAACCCTGGGGGGGACAGCGGGAATTGTAGCCATCCTATTTCATAGCGCAACGGACTTTAATATGCACATTCCGGCGAATGCAATGATGTTTTTCATACTACTTGCATTGAGTTTTGCTGTGGTTCAAATGAACACTCATAGAAGGAAGGATTAGAAGTTCCTTCAATTTCCCGGCCTCAATGTAAGCCAAGCCCCAGACAATACTATTTGAGCCTCTAACTCACAATTTGAACCATGCGTTATATACAAAGACCGGATACATATTTCACTCGAATCCTTGACCCCTTGAATCCTCCCAATCATTTAGTTCACTCGAATCCCTGACTCCTTGACCCCTTGAATCCTCTTAATGCATCAACTAATTTGGAAATAACCCTCAATTATTGATTAACGAGACTCCGGAAAAAGTAGCTTTTCACTGCTCGGCAGGCACCGAGAAAGCCTTCAATTGGCGGTGAAAAGCTACTTTTTTGGAGGTTGTCAACAGGGTTCGACCGGGATCGCTTTTCGCTTTGTCTGAAACGTTTTGAGGCAATAAATATCGGGGGGATCTGACGAAAGGGGCATGTGAAGAGGTGTTCATTTTGATGGTGAGGCCTACGATAACCCCAGATGAATCTTCATCGCCTTTTCAATTTTCCTCACTTCCCTCTTTCCTAACTTTCCTATAAGGGTAACGATACGGCTCTTGTCGAGGGTACGGATCTGATCAGCTTTAACCTTGGAGTCCTTCGGGAGATTTGCAGCACCTTTTTCGAGAAAAGCCTCAAAAGGATAGATCCTATGGATATTCTTAGAGGTGATAGGTAATACGGTCACCGTTCCTGCAAATTCGTTGTTTTTATCATTGGAGGCGATGATAACAGGACGGGTCTTGGAGATCTCTCTTCCCACAATTGGATCCAGCGTGGCAAGATATATTTCTCCTCTTCTAATATTCATCCCATCCCTCCAGATCAATAGGTTCAAACTCCTTTGATATCGTAAGCCCCTCCTGTTTTGTGGC
>JBDRGH010000311.1:0-3639 GCA_043818015.1 Pseudomonadota bacterium | reverse complement strand
CCGGATCAACAAGATGTGGTAAACATTCGGACAGGTCCATTACTGACTTAGGAGTAGAGGCATGTCTAAAGGCGATCACAGACGCTAATATGAAACCCAAAGATATCGAATTAGCCTATGCGGGAAATCTGGCACAGTGGGAGTGGGGGCAGGGTCTATTCATCGGGCAGGTAGTACTCAGAGAACTAGGCCTCACCAAAATACCCATCACCAGAGTGGAGAATGGGTGTGCTACCGGATCATGTGCCTTTAGGGAGGCATGGTACAAGATTGCCACTGGTGCATGCGATATTGCCTTAGCCTTTGGCGTGGAACAAATGACCGTGGCAGATTCGGGCAAGATGCTCAGCATATTTACCGGGAGGCAGTATGCCGAGCGTCAAGGGGAAATGGGAATCTCAGCTCCTGGTCTCTTTGCCTTGATGGCCAGGAGACACATGGAGGAGTTTGGAACAACCAAGGAGCAGTTGGCTATGGTGGCAGTGAAGAATAGGAAGTATGGGGCTTTGAACCCCAATGCTCAACTTCGCAATGCCGTTACTTTAGAAGAAGTCTTGAATGACCGCATGATATGTGATCCTTTAACCCTTCCTCAGTGCTGTCCCAGAGGGGATGGTGCCGCCGCCGTTATCCTTACAACGAAAAAACTGGCCAAGAGATATACTTCTGCTCCCATCTATGTTGCTGCCTCTGTTCAGGTCTCTGGGACCTATCCCCAGGACCAAAGTTTTGACTTCTTCGATACCGATGTCCGAGGTGCCAAGGAAGCCTATGAAATGGCAGGTTTGGGTCCTGATGATCTGGATGTTGCAGAGGTTCATGACTGTTTTAGTACGGCAGAGATCGTGCACTATGAGGATCTCGGGTTCTGCAAAAAGGGGGAAGGAGGCCGGTTCATCGAGGAGGGGCTCTCTGATATTGGCGGAAGGATCGCGGTAAATACCAGTGGCGGATTACTCTCAAAGGGACATGTGATTGGAGCAACTGGGATTTCTCAGATAATAGAGGTGGTAACGCAGCTAAGGGGTCAGGCAGGGAAGAGACAGGTGGAAGGAGCGAAGATAGGATTACAACACAACGCGGGAGGCTTCATCCATACCGATACCGCTTGTTGTGTAATTCATATTTTCAAGAAATAAGGGAAAGGAGCCTCAGCGATGGAACAAGAGAGAAGATATTGGAACATGGAAATGGAACCTATCCTCAACACCCCCCAGATGAGGGAGATTCAGCTGGAAAAGATAAAAAAGCTGGTAAAACGCCTCTACGAAAACAAACCCTTTTGGCGGCAGAGAATGGATAAGGCCAAAGTGAAACCAGATGATATCAAAAGCCTTGATGACTTTAGGTACAGGATTCCCGTCTTTGACAAGGCACAACGCCGCCAGTTGGCTAAGGAATGTGAGATGGATATGGTCAAGGTTGTGGACAAGTCCATAGGGGTGCCTTTGGAGAACCTCTGTCTCATGGCTGCCACCTCTGGCACTACCGGAGAACCTACCCCGTACCCCCACACTAAAAACGATATAGGGTGGCTTTCTGAGAACCTCGCCCGGATGCTATGGAGGATAGGTGTCCGTCCGGGAGATCGGATCATTCATGCGTTTGGATTGAGCATGTGGTGGGCTGGTGTTCCTTATGCAATTTTCTTCCAGAAGGTTGGAGCCTGTGTGCTCCCTGTCGGTGCAGAGGCTGGTACAGAGAGGATCTTACGTTTTGCCAAGCTCTTTAAGGCAGACACCCTGGCCTGTACCCCTTCCCTTGCCGGGTATCTGATAGAGAAAGCCCCGGAGATCATTGGGGATAGCGTAGGGGGTCTGGGGATCAAGAAGCTCTTCTGTGCCGGTGAGCCTGGGGCAGGGATACCTGAAGTGAGACAGAAGCTGGAGACCGCCTATGGAGCCAAACTCTATGACCATGGAGCAGCCTTTGGAATCTCCTGTGACTGGCCCGAATATCAGGGGATGCACCATGTGGCCGATGACAAAATTTACGTTGAATTGATAGATCCTGAAACCGGAGAACCACTACCTTTTGAGGATGGGGCTAGAGGGGTCCCAGTTCAGACCACTCTGGAGGGAGAGGGAATATTGTGGGTTCGCGAGTCGCTGGGTGATGTCTTCGCGATATTTACCGATCCTTGCCCCTGTGGACAGACGGGATTCCGCTATAAGGTGGTGGGCAGGATCGATGACATGTTAAAGATCAAGGGGGCTATGGTCTACCCCGCTGCAATAGATGGGGTTATCACTGGTTTCATGCCTCGGGTAACAGGAGAGTTCAGGGTCGTCTTGGATGAACCTCCTCCCCGGGTAGTCCCACCATTGAAACTGAAGGTAGAGTATGGGGAGGGGGTGAAGGAGGAGGAACTGGAGAATTTGACCAAAGAGATTGAGGAGAAGATGCATGCCAAACTGAAGTTTCGTCCCCAGATCCAGTGGCTACCCCCACTAACCCTCGAAAGAGCAACCCAAAAGACCAAATTCATTGAAAAGGCATATGAGAAGAAATAAATGCATCCACATTTTTTAGGGTTGAAGAGTGGATGGATGTGGCCCCGGTCTATTGCAATTGGAAGTATATACGGGAAGGCAGACCCCAGGACTCTTGGAGGTGTGGCAGAGGAAGAAGTTAACCGAATGCCACGGTGATAAGTGCGGATATTTACCATCGCGTCTTCAGTGCGGAGGGATAATAGATGAAAAATAGGATTACAATGTTTGCTTTGCCTTTACTGACCATCATTCTGTTCTGCTTCTCTTTTTCCATCAACACCGGACAGGCGGAAGAGTCCGGGAAAAAGCTAAGGCCGCAAGAGATCGGGGAGAATATATTTGGTTCTATGATGTTGTCAGAAGCGGTGTACTTGATGGTCGGCGATCGTGGCAAGATATATTGTTCCACGGACAGTGGAGCGCATTGGCTGGAAGTGGCAAGCGGTACGAGAGAGCTACTGTTTTCGGTCAGTTTTCCGGACACCCAGAACGGATGGATTTCAGGAGGCTCGGGCGTGATCCTTCATAGCCGGGATGGGGGGAAGATCTGGTCGATGCAGGCCAGTGGCACCGAGAAGCATCTGTTCAGCATTCATTTTTCCGATCCCTTGCATGGCTGCGCGGTGGGGGATTGGGGTGTGGTGGTGATTACAGAGGACGGTGGTACAACCTGGCAGGACGTCTCGCTGCCCGAAGATATTGTGCTTTACGCTGTACGATTTTTGGACATGGAACACGGGTGGATAGTGGGCGAGTATGGGAAGATCTTCAGGACAGAGGATGGGGGAAAGACCTGGACGCCCATCCCGGGGGTTGTGGACAAGTCTTTGTTCTGCCTGTCCGTGGATGAGGGATCTTTGTGTGCGGCAGGGCTGGATGGGGTTATTGTCTATTCCAGGGATCAGGGGAGGAGTTGGATGAAGGCTGAGAGTGTTTCGGGGGAGGCCATTTATGGGATTGCGGTTCGGGGTGAAGGAGGTTGGGCCGTGGGAGATAGGGGCACGGTGCTCCGCTCCAGGGATGGGGGCAAGAGCTGGCAGGTCGTGGAAGTACCGGCGAAGAGCAAGCTTTTCTGGATTGCCACGGTGAGTCTTGCCTCCGGCAGTGGGCCCGTAGCTTACGCTGCAGGGGCCTACGGGCTCTT
>JBDRGH010000310.1:0-3549 GCA_043818015.1 Pseudomonadota bacterium | reverse complement strand
AGGCGGTCCACCCGTAGGGCGGGTGCCGATGAGGCCAAAATTAAGAAGGGGAGGACAAGGAGATGCTAAAAGTAACAATACAGAAGGCGCGTAAGGACTATCCCGAGGTTGGAGTCAAGAAGGGAAATACTTATTATAAATGGAGCTTCAACTTCGGACCGACGGTAAAATCACTGACCCCGCCGAAGCGGAGCCAGTTAACCCGCAAGGACTTTCGCGGGTACTCCCAGGACATAGACGAGTATCTCGACGCCTGTGAGATAGTTCGAAAAAGCGGCATCTCCCTCCCGCCCGGTCGGAATATCTTTCGCAAGTTTACGATTTGGGAGACCGGGTGGCGGAGTTCTCGCCCAGTGATCTGAGCGACGTCGAGTCGTTCGTTTGAAGAGGCTATTGGACAAATCGAGATTTAGAAAAATTTAAGATAAAAAATGGAGGTAATGATATGGACTGTATAATTTGCCACAAACCGGAGATTCAGCACCATTGCACTGGCTCGACTACCGAGCCTCGGGTAGATGCAAGGAAAAGGAAGAACGGTAGGGATACAGAGATCATCGCCCGTTTGTGCGGTATTTGTGTGCAGAGGCTGATCAGCTCAGTGGGATCAGCACACATCCCGTGGGATGGGGATGTGATGACCTTTGTGAAACAAGAGAATGTTTTAACCGAGGTTCCTATACTAAGGAGGAGAAAACAGCATGATAACAAAAACTGAATACATTGAGAAGGCAGTAAAATTGACGCGTGCGGAACTACTAAAGGCATGCCGCACGGTAGGCCTTGCGGCCTACCGGATTAAAACTAATCGTGAATTGGCTGAAATACTATATAGCGTTACATCTCAAATCCAGAGGGATTAAACATAGGGAGATAGGAGACATGGAAAAGCATAATACAACTACAATGGACACACAGAAATGGAAAACTTTTCCTTTTGCTAAGGATTTTTTGTTCCTGGCAAAACCATTAACTCAAAAAATATGCTCAACGCGTTAGTATACTCATTATTCTCTTCATCAGGACGGGTTTTGGTATGCAACGGACGGACACCGACTCCATCTTATTGACGATAAAGACCTGCCCCTCATAGAGGATGGCCTTTATGAAGTAACTGTTAAGACAAAAAATAGGGTTATCTTACAGAAAGAGAATGAAAACCATCCTGCACACCCTTGTGTAAATCTCGAAAAGCAGAAGATATGGCCCGTCCATCAAAATTTCAAGGAGATAGGGGGGTATTATGATCTTACCCGCCTTTATACAAATATAGTCCGGAACATGGAAGAAGAGACACTTAACATAGATTACGTTCGGGATATAGTCGAATCAGGTGATTGCTGGACGGCTTTCATTTACGGTAATTTTTCTGGCGTGGCCTTTCAGAGCGATACGAAATTGGCCTTGGTTATGCCAATGGGGATTTAAACCCCTTCCCCTGTAAGGGGGGGGCCATAAGAGGAGGAGGAAAGGAAAATGAGAGGAGCAGGTGAAAGATATTATGGCGATTTACGAATTGCGAATCTTTAAGAAGTTTAAGGATAGGCATCCCCGACAGGTGTTACGATTTACAGGGAGTCGGTGCAACTTTAACCCACTGCAGTTTTCAGAAGATGAGGGGTTTCATGATGACCGTTGGGAACTCATGGAATTCTCATTCCCGAGAATCCATAACTATGGGTATGGTATCGGATATTATCCAGTTTGTATATCGGCAAACTGGTATACAGATTAAAAAACTAAATTGAGGGGAGGTAAAAGTCAATGGCAAAGAAAAATAGGACGGTCACAATCTCGGTACCGCTTCTAGTTTATGAAGAGATCCAGAGGACTGGCAAGAGGCATGAGAGGAAGATATCGGCTCAGATCAGATACATCCTAAAAGAGTGGACTGATAAGGAGAAGGAGAGCAATGACAAAAAGGCAAGGTGAGTCATCGTATGCTAGGGAGATCATTGCAGCAATTTTGGTGATGGCTGGGGTAATTTCCCTACTTGTGTTTGGATTCCTATTATAAAGAGGAGGCAACCATGAAGGTGACAACAATAATATACCAAGCAGAGTTGATCGTAAAGGTCCTTGAGCAAGATGGCATGCCAGACGATGACGCAGCCCGCCTTGGGATCGAGATTGAGATGGAGATTAACAAGGCTATTGGTCTCGTAAACTCCATATACGGCAAGGCTGGAGGTATAGCCCATGTCAAAACATTTAAAGTAATAGAGGAGGGGAGGGAACATGGCGTTCGTAACATTAAGTAAAGAGCAGTTTGAGGCATGTCTCCCGGCTGATAGTAAGGAACTGGAACTGGCTGGAAGTTGGGAACGGGTCTACTGCGTCCCGACGACAAAGGAGGGGATCTCCGTGCGCGTGTACAGCACGGTAGATAAGAGGACTGATATTACCAGGGGGCTCGGGAAGGATGCGATAAGGATCGTCCACTGGGATAATGTGAACGATCGCCCGCTCAGCAAAGGCAAGAAGATCCTCCGCGTAGAGGGGGTGACGACCATCGAGCAACGGATAAAGCAGAGGGTTATGGAGTTTCTGATGGGAGCAATAGACAGGTGTATCGTTGACTTCCAGTATGTTAGGGCAGTCCTCGCGAGCAGTGCGGTGAACTGGATGGATTTTGCACAATCACTTCTAGAGGGACTTGACAAGTTTAGTAGCTTAACCGATGGGCAGCTTGCCTATGTACTCGGGGATAGGAACCCGAAAGGCAAGCCAACATTCGAGGCCAGGGCTAAGGAGAAGGATCCCGACTTTTTGCAGAAATACCTTGATTCTTTAGACGAGGAGGTGGATAGAAATGGCGAACAGGAGGAGGGACTACCTGACGAGGAGGGACCGCAAGCAGCTAAACATGGAGCGTCGCAGGCGGAGGACAATCAGGGAGGGAAAAGTATATTGGACGGCGGCGGAGATGGGGGAGGGAGAGATAGAGGATTTCCAGAGGAAGAAACCCCAACCAGGTTGATCCCGACTTCTGAGTATGCTTATTATAAATATCCCTTCGTGGAATTTAACCCAGTACAAAGCCTTGTCTTTCCGCATCAGTCTAAGGACAAGAATATGGTGGTCGGTGCGAATACGAGCGCAGGTAAGACGATCTGCGCCGAGTTCCTGATGGACGACGTACTAGCCAAAGGCAAGCGGATAGTATACATGAGTCCGCTGAAATCCCTTGCCCAAGAAAAGTATAACGATTGGCAAAGGCGTTTTCTGAAGGAGGAAATTTGTATCCTAACTGGGGACTATGTCCTTTCAGATGACATGAAGGAAAAACTAGGTCGGAGCCGGATCATCATAATGACGTCGGAGATGGTTGACTCCCGCACCCGTAGAATGGAGAGTGAGAAGAACTATTGGTTAAAGGAGGTTGGCCTGCTAATCGTTGATGAAGCGCACATCCTCAGCACGAGTCGCGGACATGCGGTAGAGACGGGCATCATGCGCTTTACCCGTATCAACCCGAAGGCGAGGGTGCTCTTCCTGAGTGCTACAATGCCGAACGTTGCTGAGCTAGGCGAATGGCTGGCGGGGCTG
>JBDRGH010000309.1:0-3472 GCA_043818015.1 Pseudomonadota bacterium | reverse complement strand
GCACTTTTTTTATTTCCAGACATACATTATCAATATCTACCGAGGAGGAGAGTAGTGCACCCTCAGGTTAGTATCCTTGTGGAGCTTCAAAGTCTAGATTTGAGGATAGGGAAGATTGAAGGGACCAAAGAAAGTTATCCCAGGAGAATCGAATTATTGAGACAGAGGGCAGAGGAGGCGAGAAAGATAACTGAGTCAAAGAGGGAGAAACTCGAAAACCTTGAGAAGGATAGGCGAAGACAGGAGAGATTTCTGGAAGAGGAGATCGAGAAGGTCAGAAAATCTGAAGAAAGACTATTGTTAGTTAAGACCAATAAGGAGTACCAAGCGGCACTGAAGGAGATAGCGGTTGCTAAGCAATGCAATAGCGAAAGGGAAGAAGAGATTCTCAACATTTTAGAAGGGCTCGATGTTTTGAGGAAGGAATCGGAGGAAAAAGAGGCGGATTTTAGGGCAATATCGAGAGAATTCGAGAAGGAACAGAGTGAACTCACAGAGAAATTAGAAGAGTTCGAGAAGCAGCTTGTAGAGAAGTTGGAGAATAGAGAGAAGCTGTCCTCAGAAATAGATCCAGAGATACTAAAGACGTATGAGAACATAAAGAAACGGAGACAGGGGATTGCCGTTGTCCGGACAAAAAATGGGTCCTGCCTGGGGTGTTACGTGGATATTCCGCCCCAGGTCTTCTACGAAGTCCAGAGGGGGACAGATTTGGTCTCTTGCCCCAATTGCAATAGGATCCTTTACTGGACACTTGATTCGTGACCGCGATCACTCCGCCCCCCCCTAAATCCGCTCTAAGCTCGGAAGCCGTGTGACCGATTCTGAGAAAAGATTGAAGAGAAAAGAAATCACCGATAAATTAAGAATAGAGATACTGAATTATCTAGCCGAGCATTTGAGCTTTGCAAAGATTACCAGTAGATTTCCCAGTGTTTCCATGGCGGATATTCAAGAGATATTGTATCAGTCTGCAGAGTTTTTTCGCAGCAAATCAGAGCCCGATGTTTCCCCTATTTGTCAAGATTTTTTTCTCTACACCGACGGTGCCTCTCGAGGGAATCCAGGGGATGCTGGGGCGGGAGCAGTGATTCGAGACAAAGAAGGGAACGTGATCAGGGAGTCGAAAGAATATCTTGGAAAGAATACCAACAATACCGCTGAGTACCGAGGGCTCATCTTGGGACTCACAGAGGTTTTGAAGATTGGCGGGCGTAGAGTTCATATCTTCTCTGACTCAGAATTGATGGTTAAGCAGCTTACTGGTATCTATGGGGTTAAGAACGAGGGACTGAGGGTGTTGTACAAAGAGGTAAATGGTCTGTTGAAAAAATTTGTTTGGTATGATATAAAACATATCAGTAGAGAGAGAAATAAGCATGCTGATAGGCTTGCTAACGAAGCTATAGACGAAGGGAGTGGGTAGTTCTTTCCGCTTAATGGAGTTCTAGAAGAGAGAAAGATGCTAGAGCAGATCAAATGATCGCTGGTTCAGTTCGTAACAGGGACTGGGCGAGAGGAAAGTCCGAGCTCCATAGGGCAGGGTGGTCCGTAACGCGGACTGTTCCGAGAAATCGGGATAAGGAAAGTGCCACAGAAAATATACCGCCTGCCCGCCTACGGCGGGAGTAATGAGTTAAGAGTGAAGAGTGAGAAGTTAATTACTTTTTACTCCGAACTTCTAACTCCGAACTCCGAGGCGTAAGCCTCGGTCGGCAAGGGTGAAATGGTGAGGTAAGGGCTCACCAGTCCCGATGGTAACGTCGGGAGCTTGGCAAACCCCACCCGGAGCAAGACCAAATAGGTCCCGTCCTCTCCATGATGGAAAGGTAGAGCGGCCCGTTCGAGATCTGGAGGAATCGTTGACTGGGGAGGCTTCCGGATGACGGGACGGGTAGGTTGCTTGATCCCGATGGTAACATCGGGACTAGATGAATGATCATTGCCTCAATTAGCCCCTTTAGCTATTAGAAGGGGCCTTCGGTAGGTCAAGAAGGTCCACCTAATTGAGGAACAGAACTCGGCTTATGATCTGTTCTGGCATTTTTTATCATCCTCCGCTTTTCATTGAAGTCGATGCTTTCAAAGCAAAAATACCTTTCTACCGGTCTTTCATGGCAAAGGGTGGTTTCCAGAGGTGTTGGACTTAAAATTTGTTCGTGAGAATATGGATAGGGTTAAGGAGATGATCGGACAGCGGGGGCAGAGCCTGGATCTAGAGGAATTTGTCTGTCTGGACGCCGAGCGAAGGGATCTGCTCCAGGAAGCCGAAACGCTGCGGTTTCAGAGAAATACCGTGTCTGACGAGATAGCTAGGCTAAAGAAGGAGAATAAGGATGCTTCTGCACAGATAACTGCAATGCGAGAGGTCTCCCTTAGAATAAAAGAACTGGACAGCAAATTGAGTGAAAAAGAAAATCTACTCAATCAGATTCTCTTGATTATACCCAATTTACCGCATTCATCGGTGACAGTTGGGAGAGGTGAAGGCGACAATCCTGAGATAAAGAGATGGGGGAAAATCCCTGAGTTCAGTTTCGAACCGAAACCCCACTGGGATATTGGGGAGGAACTGGATATACTCGATTTCGAAAGGGCTTCCAAGATCACGGGTGCAAGGTTTGCCCTCTACAAGGGCTGGGGGGCTAAGCTGGAACGGGCTTTGATCAACTTCATGTTGGATTTACATACAAGCGAGCATAATTATGTCGAGGTATTGCCGCCGTTCATAGTGAACGCACAGAGTATGACCGGAACAGGCCAGCTTCCCAAGTTTGAGAAAGACCTCTTCAGGCTAGAGGGGTTTGATTACTATCTTGTGCCTACGGCAGAGGTTCCTGTAACCAATATTCACCAAAACGAGATACTAAAAGAAAGTGATCTTCCTCGGTATTATACAGCTTATACCCCCTGTTTTCGTAGCGAAGCAGGTAGCTATGGGAAAGATACGAGAGGTCTCATCCGACAGCACCAATTTAATAAAGTTGAACTAGTTAAGTTCGCTACTCCCGAGACCTCCTACGATGAGCTGGAGAGTCTTCTTTTAGATGCCGAAGAGGTATTACAGCGATTAGGATTGCCATACCGAGTTGTGAGCCTCTGCACTGGAGATCTGGGGTTTGCAGCAGCAAAGACCTACGATATTGAAGTCTGGCTGCCGGGACAAGAGAGGTTTGTAGAGATATCATCGTGCAGTAATTTTGAAGACTTCCAGGCTCGAAGGGCGAACATTCGATATAAGCAAGAGGGGAAATCCAAGACCCGGTTTGTCCACACGTTAAATGGATCAGGCCTTGCTGTAGGGAGAACATTCGCTGCCATCCTGGAGAATTATCAGCAAGAGGATGGTAGTGTAACTCTGCCAGAGATTCTGAGGCCATACGTGGGGAGAGCAGAAAAGATAGAGAAAACAAATAATTAGTTTGTCCTGAAGAATTCCCTTTTCCGCTCCGAAGCGCAGGTTTTTTGACCC
>JBDRGH010000308.1:0-2711 GCA_043818015.1 Pseudomonadota bacterium | reverse complement strand
CTGTAGTATCAACAACGATCTTTACGAATCTGACAAGGATATTGATAGTAATCATCGGGGTTTTGATTGTCCTTCAGACCCTCGGTGTCTCGATCACACCCATAATTACTGCCCTGGGGATTGGAGGGCTTGCTGTTGCTCTCGCCCTTCAAGACACTCTCTCTAATCTCTTCTCAGGGTTTTACATTCTCATCTCAAGACAGGTAAGGGTCGGAGACTATGTAAAGCTTGGCACGGGAGAAGAAGGCTACGTGGTAGACATAACCTGGCGAAATACAACCTTGAGAGCACTCCCGAATAACATCATAATGGTTCCAAACTCCAAACTGGCATCTGCCATTACCACAAACTATAATCTACCGGAAAAGGAACTGTCAGTTCGAGTCCAGGTCGGTGTAAGTTACGACAGCGATCTTGAACACGTTGAAAAGGTAACGATTGAAGTAGCAAAAGGGGTGATGCAGGACATCGTGGGAGATGTTATCTCCTTTGAGCCTTTCATTCGTTACCATACCTTTGCCGACTTCAGCATAAACTTCACCGTCATCATGCGTGCTAAGGAATTTGTGGATCAATACAGCATGAAACACGAGTTTGTAAAGAGACTACATAAAAGATACCGGGAAGAAGGGATTGAAATCCCGTTTCCCATCAGAACAGTTCATATGAAAGACAAAAAAGGTTCTGGAAGACAGGGGGATATAGCAGATGTTTAATAGATACTATCTTCTGGGGGGTTTACTCATTTTGGTATGTCTGCTCGTAGGTGTGTGGCTTGTAGTCGAAGGGGACTTCACTCCACCTAACATCATCTTGAGTAAAGACATAGAGTTTCTCGGACAGAACCAAGAACTCAGATTTTCCGTTGAGGACGGGAAAAGCGGAGTAGGGCTTGCTCAAGTGTCGATAGTACAGGGCGATAACATAAGAGAGATTTCGAGATTCGACTTTCCCAAGAAAGGGGAGTTCAGAAAAGAGCTCGAACTCAATATACAACCAAGGTCATTAGGGTTAAAGGACGGGAAAGCACGTCTAATAATTTCAGCTCGTGACAGTTCTCTGTTTGGCAACGAAACTAAGTTAGAAAGAGAGCTAACGGTTGATACTGTTCCACCACAACTCGGGATTCAGAGTTTGAATCACTATATTAGTATGGGAGGTAGCTGTCTCGCGGTCTACAATGTCTCCAAAGATACCGTAAAGAGCGGAATCCTCGTGGGAGAGACTCACTTCAGAGGTTATCCTGCAACCGCGGAGGGAGGGCGTATAGCTTACTTCGCTCTGCCATGGAACGCCTCTGCCTCAACTCCAATTCTGCTTATGGCCGAGGATAGTGCCGGCAACGCAACCAAGGTTTCCTTTGCCTACCTGGTTCTCAAGAAGAGATTCAGAGAAGCCAAAATTAATATCTCAGACGATTTTTTGGACCGGAAGATGCCAGAATTCAGTGCTCGATATGATAACCTTCAGGGTAACAATCTCGGTATATATTTGAAGGTAAATAGTGAATTGCGTCAAGAAAGCGACGGAAAAATCAGGGAGATCTGCAATAAATCTCATCCTGAAAGGTTGTGGGAAGGGCCATTTTTGAGGATGAAAGGCTCCCCCAAGGCAGGATTTGGAGATAAAAGGATATATTATTACCAAGGAAAAGCCATCGATAGACAGGTACACCTCGGCGTAGACATAGCCGCCCTGCAGCAATTCCCGGTTGAGGCCGCTAACAATGGCATCATAGTATTTGCTGATGATATGGGAATTTATGGTAATACCATCATTATTGACCACGGTCAGGGCCTCTTCAGTATGTATTCCCATTTGAGCAGCTTTAAGGGGAAGCCTGGCACGCAAGTGACAAAAGGCGGCGTTATCGGCAATACAGGAACAACCGGGCTCGCCGGTGGAGACCATCTTCACTTCGGCATGATAGTTCAGGGTATTTTTGTTAACCCCAAAGAATGGTGGGACGCACACTGGATCAAAGATAATGTAACCGCTAAACTCCAGCCTGAGAAATCTGATTGAACCACGCGCAATTCATCTAAGACTGTACCTACCTTGTTACTTCGCGTTCCGACAAGAGAAACCCGGTCTCCCGGGGAAGTCATTAATCTTGCGTGACCTCCTTGTCTTCCGTGGTCTGGTCTCTCAAAGAAAAGGTGGATAGTAGAGAGCATGGAAGACTTTAAGAAGAATGGGGTTTATCCGTGAAAGTGTAAAAAGATTTGACAATAGTTTTACTAAATAATATAATTAAGCTTCAGAATTATAAAGTAGGAATTCAAGGAGAAAGTAAAATGGAAGTAGGGGTAAAATTAAGCAGTAAATGTCAGATCGTAATTCCCAAAAGTGTCAGAGATGAGTTGGAAATAGGCCCGGGTGACGAGTTACTAATGGAGGTTAAGGAAGGAAGTGTTATCATGCACCCCAAGCCGAAGAGCTACACCGAGTACATGATAGGATTGCACAAGGAAGTCTGGAAGGATGTAGATACCGACAGGTACCTCAATGAGGAGAGGGAATCATGGGAGAGATAGATGATAAGATTAAGAAATTGTTCAAAGGACACCGGGTAGTTGGACTTGATACCATGCTCTTCATTTATTCTATGGAAGCTAAGAAACCATACGTGTCGTTGCTACAATCTATTTTCTATTACATAGAAAAAGGGCTTGCTAAAGGAGTCACATCGGTTATAACCCTCACAGAAA